>CALPPK020000028.1 GCA_943325435.2 Bifidobacterium breve | reverse complement strand
TTGTCTTCTGTCATCATGAGAACAGCCGCTGCGCCGTCAGAAATCTGTGATGAGTTTCCGGCTGTGTGGACACCGTCTGGGCGACCCACTGGCTTCAATGTGCCAAGTTTTTCAAGAGTGGTCTCACGAAGGCCTTCGTCGCGTGAAACACGACGTGTACCAGTGACTTCGCCAGCTTCATTGACTTCAGGCGCATCGACTTCGATGAACTGACCAGAGAAACGATCTTCTTCCCATGCACGAATTGCGCGCTGCTGTGAGATGAGGCCCCACTTGTCGGTGTCTTCGCGGGTGACGCCCCACTTGTCAGCGATGCGCTCTGCGCCTTCAAACTGAGAAGTCATTTCGTACTCTTCGAAATATGTCTTTGGAATGGGGATTCCGAGACCAAAGTCTTTACGACCAGACGCACCGATGGGTACGCGGCTCATGACTTCAACACCGCACGCAATTGCAATGTCGACAACGCCAGAACCGATAAGCGAACTTGCAAGACCAGTTGCTTGCTGTGATGAACCGCACTGTGTATCGATTGTTGTTGCGGCGGTCGTAAGTGGAAGACCAGCAGCCAACCATGCTGTACGAGTGATGTTGAATGCTTGCTCGCCGACCTGGCTCACGCAGCCACCGACAACTTGTTCTACGAGTGCTGGGTCAATACCTGTGCGGTCAAGGATTCCCTTTTGCACGATGCCGAGCAATTCGCCGGGGTGCAAGGTGGACAATCCGCCGTTGCGCTTGCCGATGGGGGTGCGCAGGGTGTCGATGATTACTACTGAGTTTTGGGTACGTGCCATTTGGTTATCTTAGACAGGGCCATACGCACTACCGTCAGTGGGCAATGAGCCAGCATGATTCTTCCTTCCGTCCTTCTCTGATTCCGGCCGATTCGGTCGTCGAACATCGCTATATCCACGTAGTCGGCACCAAGGTGTTTATTGATGATCGTCCAGCCGAGGAATCATGGTCCAGTCACTTTCTGGGCATGCACGGAGATGTTGCCTGCTGGGGAATTGACGTGCCGCACGGCGAAGACCCTGGGTACGGCGCTGAGACAGACTTGTATTCGTTGTTCGCCCGAGTCAGCAATACCGAATGGGCCGTGGCAGGCCGTGCGGTGCAATTGATTGAGTGGGCGCGCACGCATCGCTTTTGCGGTAGGTGCGGCGAGCCGACAGAACTTGCACATAACGAGCGCGCGTTTCGCTGTCCTGCATGTTCGCTTATGCAGTTCCCTCGTCTGTCGCCTGCCATCATCACTCTCGTGACACGCGGCGAAGGCGACGACCAACAAGCGTTGCTTGCACGCGGTACAAATTTCCCTATGCCGTTGTATTCATGTCTTGCTGGGTTTGTTGAGCCAGGGGAAAACCTTGAACAAGCTGTTACTCGTGAAGTAGAAGAAGAAGTGGGCATCGTTGTCAACAATGTTGAGTATGTGGCCAGCCAGCCATGGCCGTTCCCGAATTCTCTGATGTTGGGTTTTCGCGCGAGCTATGTATCTGGTGACATTGTCTGTGACACAACTGAAATTGCTGATGCCAACTGGTATAGCCGAGACGACCTGCCCATGATTCCTGGGTCGATCTCAATCGCTCGCCGCCTCATTGACGATTGGTTGTTGCAGCGCTAACGATTTCGATAGGGGAATGCTTTAGCATTTACGACATGAGCAAAATCAATCTTGGACGGGTCGGACTATGGACTGCAGACTTTGACCTGCAACCAATGGCGAAAGCGCAGGACGCAATCGCCCAAGTAGAAGCCATGGGTTTCGGCACTGTGTGGGTTCCTGAAGCTGTATTACGCGAACCATTTGCATCGACATCACTTTTGTTGTCGGCTACGAAGAACATGATTCTTGCTACCGGTATCGCAAGTATTCATGCTCGTACAGCACAAACAATGCAGGCCGGTTGGAAGACCGTTACTGAAGCCTTCCCGAATCGTTTTGTTTTAGGAATGGGCGTTAGCCACGCACCAATGGTGACTGGTGTTCACAAGGGAAACTACGACAAGCCATATTCCACAATGGTTGAATACCTCGATGCTATGGACGCCGGTATTTACTTCTCGCCAGCCCCTAGTGCGCCTCCACTTCGTGTACTTGCCGCGTTAGGACCAAAGATGTTGAAGCTTGCTGCTGAACGCTGCGCAGGTGCACACCCATATTTCATTCCTGTAGAACACACAGCAATGGCACGTGGGGTAATGGGTGCTGATGCATTGTTGGCGCCAGAACAGGCAGTGGTCTTTGAAACTGACCCAACCAAAGCACGGGCAATTGCTCGTCAGCACATGAATACCTACACACGTTTGCCGAACTATGTAAACAACCTTGTGCGTCTTGGCTTCAATACAGATGAAGTGGCTAATCAAGAAGACCGCGTTGTTGACGCCATTGTTGCATGGGGAACAACCGAACAGATCACGACGCGCCTTAAGGCACATCTTGATTCCGGCGCTGATCATGTTTGTGTACAAGTCCTTACTGATGCTCCTGGCACGTTGCCGATGAAGCAGTGGCAAGAATTGGCTGATGCCACTCGCTCGATTTAGCTCGTTGCTCTAAATCATGTTGACTACAACTGAATACCTTGCAGTGTTGCGACGTGAGAGCGATGCATTCGCAGATTCCATCGCACGGGCATTGAATGCACCGGTTGCCTCGTGCGAGCCGTGGGTTGGCACCGACTTGCTGTGGCACATGATTGAAGTTCACTACTCGTGGAAGTTCATTGCACAAACCCACCTCATGAACCCGGCCGATTACGTGCCTCGTTCGAAGCCTGCTGACGACGACCTACTTTCTGAATACCGCACTGGGCTCAACGACCTAATTGATGTGTTGTCTTCGCTTGATCCAGCTCGTTCATGTTGGACATGGGCAGGCGTACAAGATGTTGCGTGGGTTATTCGGCGAATGGCACACGAGACCGCTGTGCATGCGTGGGATGCGCACTGCGCAGCAGGCAATACCGCTGAAATTGACGCTGCTCTAGCGAGTGATGGGATAGATGAGTTCGTACATGTGATGGTAAAGAGCAATGTTCGTGAAGAGGAAGGCCCTCTTAGTGGCTCTGTGCATATTCATTGCACCGATGTAGACGGTGAATGGCTGATTGTTCCGACTGAATCATCAGATGTTGTTGTAACGCGCGAACACGCCAAAGGTGATTGCGCAATTCGTGGCTCAGCGTCACAATTGTTGTTGGGCTTGTGGCGACGAATTCCTATGTCATCACTTGAAGTGATCGGCAGCACAGAGGTTGCAACTCAATTTTTGAATCGCACTGCAAACAACTGACCTCACGGCGCTATTTCGGTGCTGCGATAACAGACCAAGCAGATGCCAGACCAGACCTGTTAACGAACCGAACGCTCATTGTTTTGATTCCTTTAGGAAAGACAATGACGTACTTGCCGGATTTTGAAGCTTCGACAGTTCTTGTTGAAATCTTCTTGCCAATTTTGGTTTGAATCTTCTTGATGTTTGCTTGATACTGCCGCGGCACCACCGTTGCGCTGCGGACAGGCGCATACGACTGAGAAACAACTACTGGCTGGCTAGTAGTGAGTGCACGAGCGACTGAGACTCCGGGAATAGTTGAAGCGGTTGGCGTCGTACTTATGGTGACTGTCGGAACAGTTGTTGTGGTTGGTGATGGAATGGGCTCGTCCAGGATCACGTCAATAGAGTCGGAATACTGTGTCGTGGTTCCTTCTGACGAGATGAACTGCACCCAGATGGTTCGAGTTGAACGAGATCCTTTTGGTTCCAGCAATTGCCACGCGAGACTTGTCGCTGTAGGGATGACGCGCGCGTGAGAGAAGTCGGCGTAATTGGATACGCGAATTGCAACTGTGCGCGCTGGTGTCGTGAATGCCAACTCAACGCTTGGAGACTGGGCAGTTTCTTCGTCGTCGTTGATGGCAACTCCGACCGGTGTTACAGCCAAGAAGGTCTTAGTCGCACTGAGGACCGTGCCGGAATCATTAGTGGCGATCACTCGAAGGTAATAGGTGACTCGCGGAACCAGATTCTTAAGAGTGGTTCTGTGTTCACCACTAGTAGTTCCTGAGTACAAGAAATACTCCGTTGAATCTGAAAAGTCCGCTTTTGTGGAGGCATCGGCAGTAACAAACGTGTCTAGTCCTGTGGTATCGATATAAGCAGATAGTGAAGCGGTGCTGGTTGACGGTGTGATTGTGACACTGCCAATAACTGGAATTCCTCCGGCTGTACGCACGCTCTGGATTGCAGTAGTGAATGACCCGAGTTCGTTAGTGGCTTTCGCGCGAATGAAGTAATCAGTGCGATTAGTGAGGCCAGAAACTGTCAGTGAATGTCGGGTTGGTCCGCCACTGTAAAACGTTCCGACGTTGGATGATGATGAGTTTTCAAAATTGCGATTGGTAGATGCTTCTAGGTACACCGTTCCCGACAGGAGGCCTGTTTCAACTGACACGGTTGCAGATACTGATGTGAGCGAGCTATCAACCGACAAAAGTGTCCCACGAGGAAGGTCACCGATGGTGTCGAATGATTCAGTAGTTGATGTGGTGCTGCCCAGTTGGTTGGTGGAAGTTACTCGTGTGTAATAGGTGGTGCGAGCACGCAGGGCATTAAGTGATGCGGTGAGTACCTGGGTGTCAGACCCTCTCGTTGAACTGAGTGGAACTGTATTGACGTTCGTGACGAAGGTGTTGTCGGTTGAGTATTCAAGAACAGATGCCGTGGACAAACGTCCAGGGTTCACTGACACTGACATGTTTGCTTCGTTACCGGTGATGTCTGTGATATTCAGACCAGTAACTGTCGGCTCTGTACCAAGAGTGGTGAATGAAATGGCATTGCTCACTGTTGAACCAAAAGTATTGGTTGCAGTCAACCGTGCGTAATAGGTAGTGCGCGGCGCAAGTGAACTGAGATCTGTCGGAATTGCAACGGGGGAGTAATTGCCGTCACGTAACACTGTGAAGACAGAGACACTTGTTGAAGAAGTGAATGTTGCCGAGGTTGAATACTCAACTGTCATGCGTGTGGCATTGCCATTTGCATTCACTGTGCCCCGTACAGTTGCCGTTTCAGCATCAACATTGGTGCTGGAATCAAGCGAGACAGTTGGTGTGCCAACAGGCAAAATGACTGCAGGAAAAAGAGAAGACTCAAGTTTTCCGCTGCCACTTGTGCCCCAGTTCGCTCCACCCCAACACCAGATTTTGCTGAATTGGTCTATGCCGCAGGTAGTTCCGATGGCTGCGCTGATTTTGGAGAATTGAATTCCTGAAGGAACAAGTGGAGTCCTGTAGGTCTTGCCGCCGAGTGTTGTACCTGTGCCAAGTTCGCCAAAAGCTCCGCGGCCGAAACACCAAGATGTGCCAGAAACGGTTTTGACACAGGTGTGATACCACCCAGTGGAAATTTGTGAGAGTTTTTCATTGTTCGGCACGACCATCGGTGTAGGGATGGGGCTGTCGACATATGAGTCGTTTCCAAAGAGGCCTTCGTAGTTGTCGCCCCAGCAATACCCAGTTCCAGTCGTGGATAAAGCACATGAGTGCTCAAGACCAGTTGTGATAGAGGCGAATTGGACTCCGGCAGGTGTGAGAACTTTAAGTGGTGTAACGGACACTGCATATGCAAAGTTGTTGACGTATCCGATACCTAATTGACCTGCGCCGTTTGAATGGCCCCAGCAATAGATGTTTCCGAGATCAGTAACAGCACACGACGCGCCACCGTTGTCAAAGTCGATTACTCGTTCATTGTTTGGCATCGCAACCTTTACTGGGGTGCGCATTGGTTCTGTTTGACCACTTCCGGATTCAAGAATGTCTCCCCAGCACCACAATTCGGCGTCCGTATTGATGGCACAACCATTGCTATAGCCACTATGCACTTCTGTAATTGTCATTGCCTGTGGGAATTCAACCTCCACGGGGGTGCGAGAACTAGGTGCCCAGTAGTTGCCGGTGTGGTGGTCTCCCCAGCAGTAAACCTTTCCGGAAATAGCAAGACCACACCATGTGCGGTTTGCTCCGCCATCAAGAGTGACGAAGCGATCATTGTTTGGTAGCGGCACCTTTGTGGGGGTTGTTATGTTGAGTTCTCTCGATGAAGCGATGAGGTATTGGTCGCGATTGCTTCCCCAGCACACCGCAGTGCCGTCAGTTGTTACGGCACACACTGCGGAGTTGCCAACTTCGACACTTGAATATGTGAACGGATCAGCCGAAGCGACTGATGTTGTGGCAACCACGGCGGCAACAGGAGTGCCGACAAGAAGAAGAGTAAGAACTAAACGGGGAATGCGCATACCCGCACAGTACCCACCGATTGTGTCAACGATTGTGGGTAGCGAGTTGCTACTCGGCAATACCTACCGGTGCGTCGTCGATAATTTGATCGAGATATTCAGACATTCCGAAACCAGTTGCGCCTTCATGTTCTCCAGAAGTGATACGCCACTTGGTCATGCCTTCACTGATGCGTGTCATTAACCAATTGCCATCGGGGTCTTGGCGGCGATTACGAAGCGGAATGAGACTTGTGACTTCTCCTTCGAAATTCCACTCTTTGTTTGATCGTGAGGACTTAATGACTCCGGTCACCTTGTCGTGGTAGTTGTCTTCACCTACCGTCACCGTTGAAATTTGTACGTCATCACACAAGTGAATCTGTCCGTTGTCCCACACAAATCCACCGCGTGAACCAGGCCCATCTTTCTTTGCAACACGGCTTGCCATGAAGCCAAGGTTTTCTCCGAAGTTTGCAGTGAGCCAGCGGTAGTACCACGGTGCTTGCCAGAAACGTGGACCCCATGAATGATCACGCAATCCGAAACCATTGATTGCGAATTCTTCATCACCAACACGAATTGAACCTGTCGCAGAAACAAGTTGTTCGTAGTGGCCTTTTGCGAATTCTTCGCCCGGTGCTTCGTGTGGAACGTCTGGCTCGCCGCCAAACATGCTTGGCTTGCCTTTGCCAGTAAATGTGATGTGAGCTTCACACTCTGCAAACGGATTGTTGGCAAACGCTTTCTTTGGGTCCGCCATGTCGTGTGGGTTATCAAGCACAACAACTTTGCCGACATAGTCAATGCGTAGTTCTTCAAACGGTTTGACCATGGTCCATGTGAGGCCACCGGCATCAAGTGCGTCGTTGTTGTCAATGTTTGGACGCTTGAACATGAAACCGACTCGACCGTTTGGCAAGTAGATACAGATGGTCATCTCTGCGTAGCCCTCGTTGGCACGGTTGCCCATGCGGAACCATCCGCCCACTTGTGTGGCTGGGTCGAAACAATTTATGTACATGCTTTCGTTGAAGTTCGACTCTGGGCCGAGTTCATGCATGTATTCATCTGCTGGGTCTAGTCGTACTGCCATAGCCGTACCTTAGAACAACAGTGCGGCCGAATTATCAGCCGCCCGCAACGCGCGCTTGCAAGCGTCGCATGCCAGAAAGCCAACGGTCGCGGTCGTCCACTTTGCGCTTTTCGTATGTGTGCACTTCTGGGTGTGGCATCACAAGGAATTTCTCAGCAACGATGGTGTTGTAAACAATATCTGCGACTTCTGCTGGCTCAAGCACGACTCCTGAAGCCTTGACAGCGCTCCCGCCGTCTGTATTTCCGATTCCTGGTACCGCATCTGGCGGGTTCAACATGTTGGTGTTCACGCCCTGAGGGCACAGTGTTGTCACGCGTACACCACGATCGCCATATGTGATTGATAGCCATTCAGCAAAGGCGACTGCGCCATGCTTTGTGACGCTGTACGGGCCACTACCAATCTGTGACAACAAGCCTGCTGCAGATGCGGTGCTGCAGAAATATCCTTCACCAGCAGCTAGCCATTCGCCCATCAGATGCTTTGCAGCCCACCTATGTGAGTGCAGATTGATGTTCATTGCGGTGTTCCACGTTTCTTCATCTGTTGATTCAAGATCAGTGCCCATTCCGACACCTGCATTTGCATAGAACAAATCAATAAAGCCGAACTTTGCGCGAGCTGCATCAATGAGCGCAACATTGCCAGCTTCTGATCCGATGTCGGCAACAACTGCGAATGCACTGTCGGGTCGGATGGAATTGAGTTCCTTCTCGATTGCTTCAAGATTCTTTGCGTCACGATCAGCGACTACTACACGAGCACCTGCTGCGTGGAATCGACGCGCCAGGGCGGCACCAATTCCGTTTGCTGCGCCTGTTACTACGGTGGTCTTGCCCTCAAAATTCATATTTGAGACCTTATGGCACCAGTCACGAAAGAAATGCACCAGAGGATGGGAAGTGCACACCTCTTGGGTCACCCCAACTGTACGATGTGGGTATCGGG
Source organism: Bifidobacterium breve (assembly GCA_943325435.2). The sequence goes on along the minus strand of CALPPK020000028.1, from coordinate 143 downwards.
CGGAACCGAGAAATCGGGCAATCCGTTCGATACCGAGAGGAGCACCACATGATCGATACTCACGACACAGTGATTACAGAGGCGCTTGCCGTCATCGACAAAGCACTCGCCGAAATGTTGCGCCGTGAATTGGTGTCAGCTGT
>CALPPK020000027.1 GCA_943325435.2 Bifidobacterium breve | reverse complement strand
GCTGTTGCAGGGAAGGCAACTTTCACGCTGAGTGCGCCATATGCACTGGTTGAAGGCGATGCTGCAAAACGGTCTGCGACTTCTTTTTGCACCATCACCAACATGCGAGACACTTGCGGCACAAAGTCAAGAACGTCAGCAATAAGTGGGGTAGCTACGTTGTAGGGAAGGTTTGCAACCAACACCCAGTCGGTGTGATCACCAAGAAGTGCTGGCCAGTCGAGTTGCATGGCATCGGCGTGTACAACTGTGACATTGGCAAGTTCGCCCACGTTTTCATTAAGAAGTGGCAACAGTGCTTCGTCAACTTCAATTGCTGTGACACCTGTGGCTATTTCGGCAAGGGCAAGTGTGAGTGATCCGAGACCGGCGCCAATTTCTAGAACGTGCGGGTGGTTTTCAACATCAGCAAGACGCGCGATGCGCCGCACGGTGTTTGCATCGACAACAAAGTTCTGCCCCAGGGCGCGCTTCGCGCGTAACCCAGCACCATCTAATTGACTTGAAGCGTCAGTACGAGAGAGCGTCACCAGGTCAGCTCCACCGGAAGTGGTGCATCAACAAGTTCAGCAATGGCTTCAAAAACCGCGGTATTCAATGTGATGTCAAACGATCCTGACATTGGGCCGATATTGATGTTCACACAATCGGCTTTTCGTCCATTGTTCAAATTCAAGACAGTGATGGTGGCACCAAGTGGAACAAGAGTTGTTGAGCAACCTGTCTTCACAGAATCTGGCAAACGTTTGTATGTGGCGTTACCGCGCACCATACGACCAGAGTTGTCGGCGGGGTATGCAATCTGGCCTTGTCCGTTTGGATCTGCACTAACTGGTCCATCAAGGTTGGCAGGGGCGTCGACATTTGAATCAAGGCTGAGGCCAAGGTCATACGTTGTGGTCGTTGAATTCAAGACCGTAGTGACTGTTTCATTGCCCGAGTTTCCCGATGCCATAAACGCGATGGCAAGGAAGACGGCAGAGACAATCATGGCTACCGTCATGCGGTTCTTGTCAACGGGGGAGATATCCATGTACCTACGAATGTATGCGAGGAAATGCTGCAAGAGCATTCGCTGAGGTGATTGATGCAAACTCGGCCACATCGAGGCCGCGAAGATCTGCAATGGCGGTACCAACAAGCCCAACGTGGGCTGGCTCGTTAGGGCGGCCTCGGTGCGGAATCGGCGCCAAGAACGGGCTATCAGTTTCGATGAGAATTTTGTCGAGGGGGCACAACATGGCTGCTTCTCGCAGTTCGTTTGCGGTTTTGAAAGTCACGATGCCACTGAATGACAAATAGGCACCGCGGGCAATACATTCCTGCGCTTCGTTCGGTCCACCAGAAAAGCAGTGAATGATGGTGTTCTGAGGCATTCCCTCTGCATCAAGAACTGCATAAGTGTCTTCCCATGCATCGCGGGTATGAATCACCAACGTCAGTTCATGCTTTTTTGCCAGTGCAATCTGTTCAGCAAACACGCGCATCTGTACGTCACGCGGAGAATGCTCGTAGTAGTAATCAAGCCCACATTCACCAATTGCAACAACGCGTGGTTGCGTGACATACGGAAGTATTGAATCTGTTCCTTGTGTTGCATCGTGTGGGTGTAGCCCCACTGTCGCCCAAACATCTGGGTGTTGCGAAGCAATTGCGATTGCTTGCTCGCACGTTGGCGCATCAGTTCCGATAACTACGAAGCGCTCAACGCCAGCTTCACGTGCTCGCTGCAAGCTGTCAGCAGGAACTGAGCTCATTTTGTCGTCGTGGATATGACAGTGCGTATCTGTCCATCCGGTGATGGCGGTGCTCATGCGACAGTGCGACGAGGAAAGAGCGGTGTTCCTTTTTCAACAGGAGAACCAGCGCGATACAAACCCCACTCGGTGTCGGTAGGAATGCGACATTGTTCAATATCCGTGGTCATTCCGATGCGGCGCCAAATTTCACGAGCAGTATCAGGAATTGCAGGGAATGCGAGCAGTGTCACGATGCGTAAGGCCTCGAGTGCATCACCCATCACAGTGTTCAACAGATCGCTCGGTTCTGCTTTCCATGGTTCATGATTCTCAAGGTGAGCGTTGGTGGCACGAATAAGTGACCATGTTGCTTCTAAAGCACGACTTGGCTGAACTAGTTGCCAACACGCAGAGGTTTCAGCAACTGCATCTTTGGCAAAGGCTGCCAATGGGCTATCCGGGTTTGGTGCCGTGCCAAGGCCCGCACACTTTTTGTCAACTACGGAAGCAATGCGGGCTGCAAGGTTGCCAAGGTTGTTTGCAAGGTCAGAGTTGTAACGCGAGACAAGACCTTCGTATGTGAAGTCGCCGTCATTGCCGTATGAGGTGTCGCTAAGTACGTAGTAACGGAAGCCATCGACGCCGAATTCATCAACGAGGTCAAGCGGGTTCACCACATTGCCTGATGTCTTTGACATCTTTTCGCCGCCGACAAGCAGCCATCCACCGACTGCGTAACCGGTTGGTGGTTCAATGCCGGCTGACATCAACATGGCTGGCCAATACACATTGTGGAAACGGATGATGTCTTTGCCAATGAGATGGTGATCAACTGGCCACCATTTGTTGAACATTTCATCGTCAGAGCCGTATCCGATTGCGGTGATGTAGTTGGCCAGTGCGTCAAACCACACATAGGCAACGTGCGACGAGTCAAACGGAAGGGGAATGCCCCAAGTCAGAGTCTTACGACTGACAGAAAAATCTTGTAGACCCTGTTTGATGAATCCGAGTACTTCATTCACTCGGTGTTCTGGCACTACTGCGCTTGGGTGCAGTGAATACCAATCAATAAGGCGTTGTTCAAAGCGTGACAAGCGGAAGAAGTAGTTCTCTTCTTCAACGTGTTGTACAGGGCGCTTGTGAATGGGGCAATTCTCGCCGTCAAGGTCGTCTTCTGTGTAATACGCCTCGCAGGGAACGCAATACAAACCACTGTATTTGTCGAGTTCAATATCACCAGCATCAAAACATGCCTGCAACAACTTCTGCACGCCAACCTTGTGTCGCGCTTCGGTGGTGCGAATGAAATCATCATTCGAGATGTTCAGGCGCTTCCATGCTTGTTGAAACAGTGGCGCGATGGAGTCGGTGAATTCTTGTGGGGAAGTGCCAGCAGCTTCTGCAGCTTGCTGAATCTTGAGGCCGTGTTCGTCAGTGCCGGTGAGGAAATGCACATCGTCGCCGAGAAGGCGATGCCACCTAGCTAATGCGTCGGCGACAATGGTCGTGTAGGCGTGACCAAGATGTGGCTGCGCGTTGACGTAATAGATAGGAGTGGTGAGGTAGTACTTTGCCACGTAGACAGGCTACGCCACCACGCTTCTTGTCGTCGGTTCGTTTATTGCAACATTTACTTCGTAACCTCGTACAGATGTCTTTTGAGTTCGATAACGCCACACGACCCACCCCACTTGGCAATGGCGTGTACGACACTCCCGTTGAAGATCGGTGGGATATCAATGGCAATGCGAATGGCGGATACCTGTTGGCTTTAGTAGGCAACGCCATGCGTGCCGAGAGCGGCCGTGCGCACCCCGTATCAATTTCGATGCACTATTTGTCACCAGCACCCGCTGGTCCAGCCACAACAACATGCGAAGTGGTGAAAGCAGGCAGGCGATTGTCAACAGTTGTGGCGTCAATGTCTCGTGATGGTCGTGACGTAGTTCGTTCAATCGGAACATTCGGCGATGTTGATGCATCGATTGGGGCACACTCAAACACGTTGGTGATGCCAGACATGGTGGCGTTTGAAGATTGCCCAACACGCCCGGCAAACCCGGATATGCCTCCAGGTCTCGGTTCACGTCTCGATATGCGCCTTCACCCCGATGACATCAGTTTCACAACAAATGAGCCTGCTGGCATCGCACGCGTGCGTGGATACTTCGCATTTAAAGATGGTCGCCCCGTTGACACACTGGCGTTGTTACTTGCGGCTGATGCATTTCCGCCCGTTACCTTCAACTTGTTCGGCATGAAGGGGTGGGTACCAACCATTGAATTCACTGTGCATGTGCGCGGAGTACCAGCACCTGGCCCGATTCTGTGCGAGTTCACAAGTGCTCTCACCCAAGGTGGGTACTGGGAAGAAGATGGCGTGATGTGGGACTCTGCCGGCAACGTTGTTGCTATGAGTCGTCAATTGGCCCTGGCACCGTTGGGCGCAGACTAAGAACGTTTGCTGCGTGCGCCTAGAGAGTACGTAATTGCCATCCCGATAAGAGCAGCAGTGATGGTTGTTGTTCGACGAACCAACATCTTTGATCGTTGAGCAAACACAACAATGGGCCACCCGCGTGAACGTGCAAGTGCAGATAATTGTGCGTCAGGGTTCACCGCCACTGCATTACCAACAAGTTCCATCATCGGCACGTCGCTCATTGAGTCTGAATACGACCACGAATCTGCAAGGTTGATGTTGCGCTCTGCTGCGATGGCAACAATTGCTTCTGCTTTTCCAGGCCCGTAACAAAATGGCCCAGCAAGGCGACCCGTGTAGACGCCATTATCAACTTCGCCACGTGTGCCAATGCCACCAGTCATTTCAAGTGCAATGGCAAGTGGCTCAACAATTTCAATGGGGGAGGCGGAAACTATCCATGTTTCACGACCCGCATTGCGGTGTTGTTCAATCAGTGCACGCGCTTCAGGACGAATCAGACCCAATAACTCAGGAAGCACCACTTCGTTTAGCGCCAATAGGTCTGACTGAGTGGAACCACCAGCTGCTTCCAATATTCGCTCACGAACATTTCTACTTGATGTATCGCTTGAACCAATGAGACGAAATTTCAGTGCAGCAAATGCATCTGTTGCAAAGTCACGTGGTCGAATAAGGCCAGCATCATAGGCAGCACGACCAAATACAAATGCAGACGAGCCCGCAATAAGAGTGCGGTCAAGATCAAAAAATGCTGCGGTCTTATCAGGAGCGCTCATGTAGCAACCGAAATCGCATAGACGCGCTTGCGTGAAACGCCAAGAGCTGCGGTTACTTCATCAACTGCGCTGCGCTTTGAGATGCCAGCAGATGTACGCAATGCCAATTCGGTACGAATGTCATCATCTGTAACATCAACAGATTCTGCAGTTACCGGTGCAATTACTAATGCGTATTCTCCACGGGGTTCAACTGTGCGCGAGTGAATAACAGCATCACCAAGCGTGCCGCGCCACATGTCTTCATGAAGTTTGGTGAGTTCACGTGCAAGTACAACTAGTCGGTCATTGCCACATGTCTCGGCCAAGTCAACCAAAGTCTTTTCTAGGCGATGAGGCGCTTCATACAAAACAGTTGTGCGGCGTTCACGAGCAACTTCTGTCAGTCGTTCGCGACGTTCACTGCCGCTGCGTGGCAGAAAGCCGTCAAAGGCGATTCGTGCTGTTGGTAATCCGCTCATGGCTATAGCCATAACAAAGGCAGCTGGCCCTGGGGTTGAATGCACGGTGTACCCGGCATTAATTGTTGCCCGAACAAGACGTTCACCTGGGTCGCTAATTGCGGGTGTTCCTGCATCGGAGATCAGCGCCACAATCGCGCCAGTAGACAAATACGACAAAACCGATTCGATTGCATCGTGTTCTGTGTGTTCGTTTGCAACGATCAATCGTTCTGGTGACGCACCAATGCGCTTGAGAAGCGAGCCGCTGTGGCGAGTGTCTTCGCAGCAAATAATTGTCGCTGCGCGCAACACTGCTGCACCACGTGGTGATAAATCTTCGAGGTTGCCAATTGGTGTTGCAACCAACCACAGGCCCGCGTGAATTGCAGAAGTGACAATGTCATCTTTCGACACGGCGCACCTCTACTTCATCACCAACACGCAAGTTCCAGCGTTCAAATGAACCAGCGGCAGCTTCAATAATTAGTGCTGTTGCAGGAATACGAGCACCAACTCGCCACGGTTTCATAGTTGCAGTCTGTATCACGATGTTGTTCGAAGCAACGTAGGCAACATCAATTGTTGCTTTCATGCCAATGGTGTGCACCCAATTGCAGGGCTCAAGCACAAGAGGTTGTTCAATAACAGCAATACCAGTTAGGCCACGACGACGTTGTGCACGAGTCACGGTACGAACGCCAGCTGCTAACACATTGCCTTTGCTGACAAGCCAGATGGGCTCGAGTTCTTGTGGTGCACTCATGGTGACCTCCGTGTCGCTACCTATACGTTAAAGCGGAACTCGGTGACGTCGCCGTCAACAAACTCGTATTCTTTGCCTTCAGAACGAATCTTGCCAACGTCTTTGGCTGCATTCCATGATCCGAGCTCTATCAGTTCGTCCCAGTGAATGACTTCGGCACGAATGAAACCGCGCTGAATATCAGAGTGAATCTTTCCGGCACACACGGGGGCTTTGTCACCTGCGTGGAAAGTCCATGCACGTGTCTCTTTTTCTCCGGTGGTGAAATAGGTGCGTAAACCGAGCAGGTGGAATGCAGAACGAACCATTTTTGTCAGGGCGCCTTCACCAAGGCCGAGCGCCTCGAGCATCTCGGCACGGTCTGCTGGCTCAAGTTGAGCTGCTTCTGCTTCAATCTGCACGCTCATGCCGAGCACTTCAATTTCGTGTTCCTGAACTGAACCAGGAGGGCACAGTTCTGCACGAACACGAGCTTCCATTGCCGGAATCGTGTCGAGTTCATTCTCACCAACGTTGACCACTGCAAGAACGCGGCGGTTTGTAAGCAAGAAATGAGGTGCAAGTGCTTCACGGTCATCAGCTGACATTCCAGCGCGGTACAACGGCAGGCCTTCAGCCAACGCATCGTATGCACGCTGCAACAACGCAGCTTCTTCTTGGTTGCCTTTGTCAACGCGTGCAGTTTTGCTGACTCGCTTGAGGCGTGTTTCCACAGTCTCTAAGTCAGCAAGTGCAAGTTCAAGTTCAACAATGCGCAAATGTTCAAGAGGATCATCGGGGCCCATGACATCTGGGTCTTTGAATGCGCGCAACACATACACAATCGCGTCGACTTCACGAATGTTGGCGAGAAACTTGTTGCCAAGACCTTCACCCTTGCTTGCGCCTTCCACAAGACCACCAATGTCGACCACTTGAACCGCTGCATGCACGATGCTTTTTGTCTGTGACATTTCTGACAAAGCGAGCAAACGGTTGTCTGGCACTTTGGCGATTCCGATGTTCGGATCCTTCGTGGCAAAGGGGTAGGGAGCAGCCAAGGCCCCGCCACCCGTGAGTGCGTTATAAAGCGAGGACTTGCCTGCATTGGGGAGACCGACGAGACCGAAACATTCCATGAGGGGATTGACGCTATCTGCGTGGGTTCACGCCCGGGGATTGTTACTATGGCCGTAGTGTTAATAGCCCCTGGGGAATCCGGTGGTTAGGAAGCGAAGGAATCCCATATGACCTCATTTGATCTTGATCTCAGTAAGTACAGCCTCGGCTGGAGCGATGAAATTGAATATGCCTTCGAACCTGTCAAAGGCCTTAACCAGCGCGTCGTAGAGCAGATCTCATGGTGGAAAGGCGAGCCAAAGTGGATGACACAGTTGCGCCTTCGCAGCCTCGGAATTTTTGATCGCAAGCCGATGGCTCCGTGGTTTGCCACGAACATGCCCGATATTGATTTCCAAGACATCTTTTATTACCTGAAGCCAGCAACGGAACAAGTTGATGAGTGGGATGACCTGCCAGAGCAAATGAAGCTCACATACGAGAAGTTGGGAATTCCTGAAGCTGAGCGCAAATACCTCGCTGGTGTTACTGCTCAATACGAATCTGAAGTTGTGTTCCACAGAAACCGTGACGAATTGTCAGAGCAAGGAATCTTGTTCTGCGACATGGATACCGCATTGCGCGAATACCCAGACCTTGTGAAGCAGTACTTCGGCACTGTTATTCCTCCCGGCGACAACAAGTTCTCTGCACTGAACACATCTGTATGGTCCGGCGGATCATTCATTTATGTTCCACCAGGCGTCGAATGTGAAATGCCGTTGCAGGCGTACTTCCGCATTAACTCAGAAAGCGCTGGTCAATTCGAGCGCACTCTGATCATTGCGGACGAAGGTTCGAAAGTGCATTACATCGAAGGCTGCTCAGCCCCAGTATGGACAAAAGACTCGTTGCACTCTGCTGTTGTTGAGATTGTCGTAAAGCCAAGCGCACACGTGACATACACAACTATTCAGAACTGGTCACCAAACGTGTACAACCTTGTTACAAAGCGTGCTCGCGTTGAGGCAGAAGGCCACATGGAGTGGATCGACGGAAACATTGGTTCAAAGCTCACCATGAAGTACCCAAGCGTGTACTTGATGGGGCCAAAGGCCACTGGTGAAGTGTTGTCTGTTGCGTATGCAGGTGCTGGTCAGCATCAAGATGCAGGCGCAAAGATGGTGCACGCAGCTCCAGAGACCACATCAAAGATCGTGTCGAAATCAATCAGCAAAGACGGCGGCATCACTGCATACCGCGGCCTTGTACGTATTGACGAAGGTGCATACGGCTGCAAGAGCCACGTGCAGTGTGATGCATTGATTCTTGACGACCAAAGCGAAAGCCGCACATTCCCGTACATGGAAGTGGGCGCAAAAGACGCAGAGATCGGTCACGAAGCCACAGTGTCAAAGATTGCAGACGAGCAGTTGTTCTATCTCATGAGTCGTGGACTCACTCAAGAAGCAGCCATGAGCATGGTGGTGAACGG
>CALPPK020000026.1 GCA_943325435.2 Bifidobacterium breve | reverse complement strand
GGCAACGTAACGCCGAAAAACGTTGCCACACGTCCGGCGCCCAAGTCTTTACTTGCTTCTCGCATTCGAACATCAATTCGATCAAGAGCAACAAACAACGGCAGAATCATGAAACCGAGATAGTTATAAATGATCGCAACTTGCACCGCTAAAGGTGTTTCAAGAATTTGAATTCCTTGCGTACTGATCCAGCCCATGTCAACGAGCCACTTTGAAAAGAAACCGTTTGGCGCGAGCGGGATTCGCCAAGCCACCGTGCGAATCAGGAAGCTAGTGAAACTAGGAACCACAACCAACGCCAGGATGATTGCTTTCCATTTTTCTGGCACCTTAAAGGCTGCAAAATACGCAACAGGTAAACCAATTACCAAGCAGCCGATAGTCGCAATGGTTGATATTCGCAACGTCGACCTAAAGACCTTGAAAAAGGTTTCATCGAAAACATTGGAATAGTTAGCACCAGACAAATTGCTGTAATCAACAGGAATTAATTTTGACCCATCTTTTGCAGCGAAGCTGTAAACGACAATGAAGGCTATGGGTACAGCAAAAAAGAGCAGGTACCAGATGATCGACGGTAAGGCGAGTGCGAACCTAGGGGCTCGCAGCCGTTTGCGATAAGTAGTTGCGACCGGTGCGGTCACCCCTATCAGGCTCCAGCCTTGGCTTTAGCTTTGTTCAAGATGTCGACCAAACGGTCGATTGAAGAGTTCAAGACTTGCGTATGCATGGTCTTTACTTCTTCAGGCTTGAAGAAAATCATGTCACCCTTCACAAGATCTGGAGCCAATTCGGTGATGAGTTGCTCCATTTCTTTCATGCCGGTGTGATAGCCGTGGTACTCAAGATCCTTGATGGAATTCTCAGGAATCAGGATCCAGTTGATCCATGCATGTGCAGCTTCTGTGTTCGGTGAACCGGCTGCGATGCAGAAGGTGTCCATGAAAAGCTCGGTATCTGGAGCACCGAGAACCCAGCGCCAATTTTCTGGTGTGCCACCTGCATCTTTAATGCGGAAGTACGCCTGACGAGCGTCGCCGTTCCAAGCCATAGCCAAGGAGTACGCACCTTCAGCAAGCTTTGTACTTGGGTAGCTGTCAAAAGCCTTGATGTGCGGCGCAAGATCTTCAACAAGGAACTTCTCGGCAGCGTCGATGCTTGCTTTATCTTCTGTATTCCAGTCGATTCCGTTTGCCCAGAAATACGGACCTACGAAGTTGGGTGGAGCATCGATTACTGCACACTGTCCACTTGCCTCGCCCATACATGCGTCGAGGAAGTCCTGCCATGTATTGAGTTCCTTTTTGATCTTGGTGGTGTCGTAGAAGAAACCAGTAGTGCCCCAGTTCTTGCACACTGAATACTCGTTGTCCTTATCCCATGCTTGTCCGAGGAAGGCAGGATCAACGTTCACCATGTTCGGAAGAAGGGTTTTGTCGAATTTCTGAATGAGACCCTTTTGCACCATTTGCACAACGTACGGGCCGGTCGGAACAACGATGTCGAATCCACTGTTTGTACCGCCGCCTGCAGACAACTTCGTGATGAGATCTTCGTTGCTTGCGAAGTAGTCAACTTTCATCTTTACGCCAAGGCTTGATTCGGCAAGTGCGCCAACCAATTCTGGGTCGTCGTAGTCACCCCATGTGTACATGGCAAGAGTTCCCGATGACTTATTGATGACACGGCTCCAGTCGCCTGTTGCTTGTGTTGCTCCATCACCTGCTGCTGCAGTGGTGTCTGGAGGAGCAGAATCTGATCCGCCACATGCCATCAACACAACTGCCATACCAGCAGTTGCGGTTCCCGCTTTGATAAATGCGCGACGGTTCAATTTCTCGCGAAAGCTATCTGGGGCAAGAATTCTTAGTTCCTGTGTCATGTGATTTCTCCTTGTTGTTTAGTTATTAGAGATTCGTTACAAGGGACAACCTAGTCCGTGGACTGGCGTTCCCTAGCGGTCTAGTCGTTGTTCGGCTCTGCCATTACTACCCCGGCCTGGCGGGCCGAGAACAGATACACCTCTTCAGGCGCCCACGAGCACCAGACAGAGTCACCCAAAGCTGGGCGGTTGGTGCTTGTGCGGGGCGACATGACGATGAGGTCGCGGTCGCCGGCGGTAACTACGTACTGCAGCACATCCCCAAAATGAGAAATTCCAGACACTGTGGCCTGCACAACATTGTGAGCCTGCTGCGGACGTTCCGATGTCAACACCATGCACTCTGGGCGAACTGCCGACAATGTGTCTTCACCATTCGGCACATCTTCCTCGGGGCGCGACGCAATGAACACAGTGCCATCATCAGCAATTGCCCCGTCTTCCGTGGCAACGCCGGTCCAGAAATTGTTTCGACCAATGAACCCGGCAACGAAAGCTGACGACGGGTGCTCGTAGACAGTTTCGGGGTCACCAAGTTGTTCAATGTGACCGTCGAGCATGATTGCGATGCGGTCCGACATTGACATGGCTTCCTCTTGGTCGTGAGTCACGAAAACAAATGTGATGCCAAGACGACTCTGAAGAAGCTTCAGTTCGATTTGCATCTCTTCACGAAGCTTGCGGTCAAGAGCACCAAGCGGTTCGTCGAGAAGGAGAACACTGGGGCGATTCACTAGTGCGCGAGCAACAGCAACACGCTGTTGCTGACCACCAGACATTTGGCGTGGATGACGCTCGGCAAGTTTCGACATCTGCACCATGTCAAGAGCTTCTGCAACACGAGCGGCAACTTCGCTCTTAGGTGTACCTGACTGCTTGAGGCCGTACGCCACGTTTTCGGCAACAGTCATGTGAGGAAACAATGCGTAGTGCTGGAACACAGTGTTTACTTCACGCTTGTACGGCGGAATGTGTTGCACTTCTAATCCGTTAATGCGGATATGACCAGAGTTTGGCTGCTCGAAGCCTGCAAGCATGCGCAACGTTGTGGTCTTGCCACATCCGCTAGGGCCTAATAGCGACAAAAATTCGCCGGGATGAACTGAAAGGTTCATGGAGTCAACTGCCACCATGTCGCCGTATTTCTTCGTCACATTGACGAGTTCAACTGACCCGCGCTCATCTGCCACTGGACCACCACCTTTGCTGTCGCTCAAATCATAGGCATCTTCTGGTGGTGTTGAAGGAATCACGAGAACGACATCTAGTGTTCATCTATGGACCCCTCCGACTTTGAGCAGATTGAACACCTTGCTCAACGCCACCTGTGGGGCCACTTCACTCGCCTCGCAGGTGTTCAACGAGACGGTTTACCCATAATTGACAGAGGTGAAGGCGCCTTTGTCTACGACGCACACGGTCGCAAGTATCTCGACGGGCTCAGCGGCCTCTTCACTGTCAACGTCGGACATGGTCGTAAAGAACTTGCTGAAGCGGCTCGTGCACAGACCGAGAAACTGGCTTATTTCCCCATCTGGAACTACGCAACGGAACCTGCTGCACGCCTGGCAGGCAAACTTGCTGATCTTGCACCAGGCAATCTCAATCGTGTCTATTTCACTACCAGTGGTGGCGAGGCAGTTGAAGCCGCATGGAAACTGGCTATTCAATACTTCGCAGCTATCGGGCAACCAAAGCGACGCAAAGTAATCAGTCGTGACTACTCATACCACGGCACATCTTTTGGTGCGTTGTCAATCACCGGCATTCAGGCAATACGTGAACCATTCGAACCGCTTCTTCCGAATGCTCTCAAGATTCGCAATACGAACCACTACCGATGCAACACTTGTTCTCAACTTGATGCCTGCACGCTTGATTGTGCTGACGATTTAGAACGTCGAATACTTGAAGCGGGCCCCGACACCGTGGCAATGGTGATTATGGAACCTGTACAGAACACTGGTGGCGCATTGGTACCACCAGACGGATACTGGAAACGCGTACGCGAGACGTGCGACAAATATGGAATTCTGCTTGTGTCAGATGAAGTCATTTGCGCATTCGGTCGACTCGGCCACATGTTCGGCTCTGACAGATTTGGTTATCAGCCAGACATGATCACATTTGCCAAGGGAGCCACAAGTGGGTACTCCCCTCTAGGCGGAGTTTTAGTGAGTGACAGCATTGCTGCGCCATTCTTGGAAGAAGGAGACAGAGTCTTCTTAGACGGACATACATTCGGTGGTCACCCCGTTAGCTGTGCTGTGGCGCTCGCCAACATCGACATCATCGAGCGCGAAGATCTCTGCGGCAATGTTTTGCGAAACGAAGCATTGTTCGACGACGTGATGGCGTCTCTTGGCGAGTTACCCATTGTGGGCGACGTGCGCGGCTGTGGTTACTTCCGTGTTGCGGAATTGGTGCGGGATTCCGAAACCGGAGAAACATTCACCGACGAAGAAAGCGAATGGCTCTTACGCAAAGTTGTGTCACCCATGATCTATGACGCCGGACTGATTTGTCGCGCAGATGATCGTGCAGACCCAGTAATCGTTCTCTCACCAACGCTTATATGCGGCGAACAAGAACTTGAGTTCATTCGGTCAACACTGACCACAGTGTTTACCGAAGCCTGGCGTCAATACCAAAATCGCTAGAGCTTTTTAGCTCTCCAGGTTTGCCATTACGTGCTTGATGCGCGTGTAGTCATCAAGTGCGTACGCCGACAAGTCTTTTCCGTAACCGGACTTCTTGTAACCACCGTGAGGCATTTCTGCAACAACTGGAATATGAGTGTTGATCCACACACAACCGAAATCAAGATGCTTTGCCATACGCATTGCACGGCCAAAATCGCGAGTCCATACCGATGATGCGAGTCCGTATTCAACACCATTTGCCCAACGCAACGCTTCGTCTTCGTCAGAGAACCTTTGGACAGTAATAACTGGTCCAAAAATTTCATTCTGAATCATTTCGTCATCTTGCTTCAGGTCGGCAATAACGGTTGGCGTAAAGAAGTACCCGTCGTTTCCTTGACGTTCTCCACCTGTCACAACACGTGCATGCTTCGGCGTGCGATCAACAAAGCCCGCTACGCGCGCTAGTTGACTCTGATTGTTCAATGGACCAAAGGCGGCTTCAAGATCTTTCGGGCCACCTGTGCGGGTTGCAGAAGCTTGTTCTGCAAGTGCAGCTACGAACTCTGCATAAATCTTTGGGCCACACACAACTCGTGTAGCGGCAGTGCAGTCTTGCCCAGCATTGAAGTACCCAGCTGCGGCAATACCGGCAGCAGCTGCTTCAATATCTGCGTCATCAAACACAATGACCGGAGCCTTGCCACCAAGTTCAAGATGAACTCGCTTCAAACTTTTAGCAGCTGCTTCTGCCACTTCAATTCCTGCGCGAACGGAACCAGTGACAGACACCATTGAAGGAATGTCATGCGTCACCATTGCCCTACCCGTATCACGGTCACCGCAAATGACGTTCAGTACGCCAGCTGGCAAAAACTCTGCTGCAATCTCGGCAAGAAGTGTGGTTGATGCAGGAGTGGTATCAGACGGCTTCAGCACAACCGCGTTACCAGCAGCAATAGCAGGCGCAAATTTCCACACCGCCATCATCATCGGGTAGTTCCAGGGAGCCACTTGAGCACATACACCGACTGGTTCACGACGAATCATCGATGTCATGTTGGCCATGTATTCAGCAGTTGCCTTTCCTTCCAACATTCGTGCAGCACCAGCAAAGAAACGAATCTGGTCAACCATCGGAGGAATCTCTTCGCTCATTGTGAGCGCAATCGGCTTACCTGTGTTCTGAACTTCGGCTGCAACAATCTCATCCGCACGCGCTTCGATTGCATCTGCGATTCGATACAGGGCCAACGACCGTTCTGATGGAGTTGTTTGACCCCACGATTTGAATGCCTGTCCTGCTGCTTTCATTGCGCGATCAACATCGGCAGCTCCACTTAGGGCTGCCTCACCATATTGCTGCCCGGTAGACGGATCGATGATTGCGGTTGTTTGACCATCACTCGCGTCTACGTATTCACCATTAATAAAGTTCTTGAAACTCTTCATGCTCTAAGGATTCCACATATCGGACCATGCCGTCCACACTCACCTCGATTGGTGAGATATACCTAAGGCATGGCGATGATTACATCTATTGGAGTTCCTCGAGAAGTAAAGACCGCAGAGGGTCGTGTGGCAATGACTCCAGATGGCGTTCGAGAATGCGAGCGATATGGCATTGCCGTGTGCGTCGAGACCGGCGCCGGAGACGGAGCCTCTATTTCAGATTCTGACTTTGTTGCCGCCGGAGCCACCATTGTCCCTACTGCTGCTGACGCATGGGCACAGCCGATGGTGGTGAAAGTCAAAGAACCAAAGGAAGAGGAGTTCGGTTTCCTACGTCGCGACCTCACGCTGTTCACCTACTTGCATTTAGCTGCATACCCGAAAGTTGCTAATGCCCTCATTGCAGCTGGCACCACTTCGTTTGCGTATGAGACGGTGCAAATTCCAGACGGCTCGTTACCTCTACTTGCACCAATGAGCGAAGTAGCTGGCCGATTAGCCCCGCAAATGGGTGCGCACTTCTTGGAATCACACAATGGTGGTCGCGGCGTTCTGATGGGCGGAGCACCAGGCGTTCGCCCAGCCAAAGTAGTTGTGCTCGGTGCAGGCAATGTGGGTTGGAATTCAGCATGGATTGCAGCGGGCATGGAGGCCGAAGTAACTCTGATTGACAAGAACATTGATCGCTTGCGATATGTCGACCAGATTCATCGAGGCAGAATTTCTACTCTCGCTTCCAATCGCGGTTCCATCGAACGCAGCATTCTCGAAGCAGACCTGGTAATCGGTGCAGTTTTAGTTGCGGGTGGTCGGGCCCCCGTTGTTGTCAGCGAAGACATGGTTCGATCAATGAAACGAGGCGCAGTTATTGTTGATGTCGCGGTTGACCAAGGCGGATGCTTTGAGACCACGCGAGAAACCACACACACAGACCCGGTGTATGTGCAACACGGTGTTGTGCACTATGCCGTAGGCAATATGCCAGGCGCTGTTTCACACACCAGCACGTATGCACTTACCAACGTCACCTTGCCGTACCAGTTAGAAGTCGCACGAAACGGCGCCCGAAGTGCAGTTAAAAAGAATCCAGCTCTTGCGCACGGGCTCAACACTCATCACGGCCACGTCACCTATGAGGCTGTGGCAACGGCTCTGTCACTTCCTTTCGTTACGCCGCAAGACGCTGTCAGCGAATAGGTTGTAGCGATGGCATCGCTTGCAACTGACCTACAAATCCCTAAAGTCCCGCTCATTGTGGACCAACAGCGATCTGATCGCCACGCACTTCTGCGTGAGATTGCAAAAGATAGTTGGCTCGCCCGCACAGACATTGGGTATTCAGTCTTGACCTATGAATCCGTCATGGGAATCCTGCGCGACAAGCGGTGGCACTCAGCTACTGGCATGGTTGCCCAATTGCAAGGCATCACTGACGAAGCCTTTCTCGGCCGTCGCCGGGTTTCAATCTTGAATGCTGAAGGCGAAGTTCATGTTCGCCTACGTCGACTAGTTGCTCCTGCGTTCTCACCTCGCAGTGCCGACCGCCTTCGCCCATTCATGCGCGAGACAGTGAATTCACTTCTTGATCCATTTGCTGCCTCTGGCAGAGCCGAAGTAGTTGGTGACATTTGCGAGCCCTACCCCATCCCCATCATCTGCGAACTGCTCGGTGCACCAAAAGAAGATTGGAAACTCTTTAGTCGACTTGCTACGGAGATCTTGTTGATCTTCAGCGAGAATTTGGCTCAGAACATGTCGGTTTTCCTCAATGCTCAACAAGAACTTGAGAAATACACCGAGGGACTCATCGAAAAGCGCAGAAGCGTGCCAGCAGACGACCTCATCACTGATCTCATCGCAGCAGAAGAAGCTGGCGACAAGTTGAATACTGAAGAACTAACAATGATGGTGGACGCTGTCATCGTTGGCGGTACAGACACCACTCGTAATCAACTAGGCCTCGCGCTCGCTTTGTTTGCAGAGTATCCAGAACAGTGGGCACTTCTCGGTAAAGACCCATCGCTTGCACAGCGCGCCGTAGAAGAAGTGTTGCGATTCTCTGGCGCCGTTGGCGGAACCATTCGGTTTGCCTCTGAAGACATTGAATACAACGGAGTGCTTTTCCCTAAGGGAACTTTCATGAGCACCTCAATGAGCACAGGAAACTACGACTCTTCCGTATTCCCTACACCCGAAGTCTTTGACATCACTCGTGAACCAGTTGGTCAACCACACTTGTCGCTCGGAGCCGGAATTCATTATTGCCTCGGAGCGTCACTTGCTCGCGCTGAACTGCAAGAAGCTTTCACAGTTCTGTCGCAACGAATGCTGAACTTAGAACTTGATGGCCCAGTTGTGTACAAACCATCGGGCGTTGGCATTTTCGGGCCAGCATCACTGCCCGTGAAATTCACTCCGTCGCGCTAGTCGCAGCAACTATCACGCCAACCGCATGTGCGGCACTTAAAGTGCGCATGCTCGGGTGTCAGATCACCGGTACATAACGGACACTCAGCAAATGTGCCGTACCTTGTGCGACAACTATCGGCATTTGTCGTAGTTGACGTAACTGTGGCGGATGAATCTATTTGCACTCTGTCATTATTGTCACAAACTCACCCCCAAGCGTGGACCAACACGCCACCTGCACGTCCCAAGAAGTAGCGTCGAACCGTCCCCTATGAACTCCCCTCCGCAGCCACAACGCAAAGTCCATAAACCTGGCACTATCAGTGCGGCGCTGAGTTACAGAGATTTCCGCGTGATGT
>CALPPK020000025.1 GCA_943325435.2 Bifidobacterium breve | reverse complement strand
TTCTCACGCGACGCCTTCAAGAACTCGCTAATGCATCACCATCAGTAATTCCGGCTCAAGTTATTGCATCAGCATGTGGGGTCACACGTAGCGAAGCGCAGCGCGGTGTAGCGAGGGTCTCTACGTTGGATTTGGTTCCACAACTTGAAACTGCGCTCACCACCGGCACTGTGTCTATCGCACATATCGATGCAGTCACGCAAGCAATGGCACATCTGTCTGAACCTGAGAAGCAACAAGTTGCGATACAAGGCAACTGGATCAAAATGGTTGCGTCGCACACCACTCCCGACAATTTTGCGCGAGCTGTACGACGGGCTGTACAACAAATCCACACAGACGCTGGCCTCACTCAACTCGAGCAGCAACGCCGTCGTACTTTCCTGCGCCACTGGGTCGATCGTGATTCTGGCATGGTGTGCCTCCGCGGAGAATTCGATCCTGAATCTGGTTTGCAAATTGTGGGACGGTTACAAAATGCAGTGGAACGACTGTTTCGCGAAGGAACTGTCAACGGTGAACCTCGATCTCCAGATCAACTCCGAGCCCTTAGTTTGTGTGCGCTTGTCGTAGACACCAATGCAGATTCCGCAGCACCCATTACTTCGGCATATGGTCGAGCCGACGTCAGCGTCATTATCGATCTCAAAACCCTTCAATCGGGAATTCACAAACACTCGCTAGTTCATACAGGTACCGAAATCGATGTGCCCATTGAAACCATTCGTCGTATTGCATGTGAGGCCAAAATCATTCCCATTGTTTTGGGCAATGACGGCATCGTTCTCGATGTGGGTCGATCAAGTCGTCTTGCCACACGGCATCAGCGGCGAGCACTCGAATCCATGCACACAACATGTGCCATGCCCCACTGCCACGTGCCGGTCTCGCAGTGTCAACCACATCACATTGCATTCTGGAATCTTGGAGGTACTACAGATATGGCCAATCTCATTCCGTTGTGTACCGAACATCACCGATGCGCCCACGAAGGAGGTTGGAAACTTTCACTCAATGCATCTACTCGTGAACTCACAGTTCGCGAGCCTGGTTCTGCTCGCATTCGCACTTCAATTCCCGAATCAGTGCGTGTTCGCTCTTCGGGATAGGAATCTCTTCAGGGAAATGACTAGCGGTTTTCTGTAGCTATCCCTAGCAAGCGACCCATTTTGCGAAATGTAGATCGGAACGCCTCTATGACTTCCGGGTTATCTACAAGTTCGTCAGGCAGTCCCTCTTGAGTAACCGTGATCAAGGTGCCATTGTTCTCAGGTGTAAATGTCTGAGTGGAAAGCAGTTTGCCGTCCATGAATTCTGGTTCTGAGAAAACCAACTTGTGCGGTTGCTGTAGCTCAACAATCACTCCCTTGTTTTCGTTCACGACACCCGTGTCATCAAAAACCATATTGAACTCACATCGCCCGCCAACCGTGAGCTCTAGAACAACTGATTCAAGCGGGATGTGTAATCCGTCCGGACTAAAAAACTGATGAAAAAGTTCGGGTGTTGTGTAGGCCTTCCACACTTCTTCTGGTGTGGTTTCTACCCAATGCGAAATCGTGAAGACTCCCATGTTTTCCTACTGAGGGTCTGCAATCAAGATGGGGATGATGCGTGATGTTTTTGTCTTGTATTCGTTGTACTGAGGAAACACAGCGGCGGAACGCTCCCACCACACGTTGTATTCGTCACCTTTTACTTCGCGAACTGTGACGCGAAATGGTGCTGGGCCATCTTGAACAAGAACTTCGGTGGGGTTCTCAATCAGGTTTGTATACCAATCAGGATTTTCAGCAGCTCCACCACGTGATGCAACGAGGGCATATGAGCCTTCATGTTCAACACGCATCAGAGCAATTTTGCGTACGTTTCCGCTTTTGGCTCCGCGCATCGTGACGATGATGACTGGAATACCGGTCTTGAGGAGCGTGTTCCCCGCGGTGCCACCAGACGTTTCATATTCTTCGATTTGATTGCGTACCCATTCGCTAGTGCTGGGTACGTATGTGCCTTCAAGTTGTTCCATGTCTTCACCATACCGTGAGACGAGAAACCTCTATAGCTCGTGGCGGTACACGTTTGTTTCGCGAGCTACGAAGCCAATGCGTTGGTACAAGCGATTTGCAGCTTCACGCGACGGCCGCGATGTGAGCTCAACTGTTATTGCGCCACGGTGTCGTGCTTCAAGAATCGCTGCTTGATTTAGTGCTTCGCCAACACCATGACCGCGAGCGGCTGCATCAACGACAACATCTTCTATCCATGCGCGCACTCCGGTAGGAATGCGAAATGTTGCGAGGGTGAGAGACCCAACAATGTGTTCATCGAGTCGAGCGATGAACAGAATCGTGGACGGCGAGGCAATGATCTCAGCTAATTGCTCTTGGGTCGGAGGCTTGTTCGAAGTTGATAGTTGTGGGATGAGACGGTTGAAAGCGTCGATTAATTCGGCATTTGCAATGGTGGCTTGTTCAACAACAACTGACATATACCCACCTTGCCACATTTGTCCCAGTAATCGGGCGACATCAAGAAGTAGTTATTCTTCAAACATGGCTACCACGCATATTTCACGAGTATTGGCAGGGGTTCTTGAACCAGTTACAGGTCAGGTGTACTTCTCCCCCGAATGCCATAGCAACTACCAGAAACTGGGTTTTGGGGCGAGCCCTCGAGAACTAAACGGCGTCATGGCTCCAGATGGGCCGGCGTACTTCACTAGCCGTGGATCAGTCATGGGACAAGTTCCGGGACACGTAGTTGCTGCAGCATTTGCGGTATTCAAACCAGAAGTGGTGTTGCCTTCTGTTGCATATGGTTGGACTCTTACGGATGCAGCAACAATCTGTGCAGCACGAGACAACGGTGCAATTGGACAACTCCATCGCATCATCGGTGAAAATCCGGATGGCGCATCTCGCGCGCGTTCATTACTCGCGCGCGCTAATGATGTTTTACGTCCGGAAGGTCGTGCGCTTTTTGCCGGCATGAGTTCACTTGCAATGCCAGGTTCAGTAGTCGGCGATGTATGGCGGCTTGGAGACATGTTGCGCGAGTATCGGGGAGATAGTCATACAGCTGCATGGATTAGCGCCGGTTTCACTGCATGCGAAATTGGAGTTCTCAGTGAGTTGTTCTGGGGAATGCCCATCAAGACGTACAGCCGAAGTCGAGGATGGGACGAGGCTGACTACGACGAAGCGATTGAACGCTTGTTACGAGACGGTCTCATTGCAGATGACGGAACCCTCACCACAGAAGGCCGTGCCCAACGCGAGTTGGTGGAACAAAACACAGACAAACAAATGGAATGTGTCGTGCGTGCGCTTGGAACAGATATCGACGAGTTAATCGCCATTTTGAAGCCATGGGGAGCCGCAATTCGTGAGAAAAAGGGCTATCCAGCAGCTGGTCCACATGATCTGGCAGATGCAGCCAATTAGTGAAATCTCTGGCTATTTTCGGCGATAGATTTTGAAGGAATGACGGCCTCAGATCACGTCCGCTGGTTATCGCAACCAACACTTCGCAGCCCTGCCGTCATCGCGGCCTTTAGTGGCTGGAACGATGCGGCCGACGCCTCAAGTACCGCAGTTCGCACGCTCATTGATGCATGGAACGCTGAACCGCTCGCTGAAATTGATCCTGAAGAGTTCACAGACTTCGCAACAATTCGCCCGTCTGTTCGTTTGCTCGATGGAGTCAACCGCACCATCGTGTGGCCAAAGGTAAGCCTCTGGCATGCAAGCACTCCAGGCGCAGATGTCATTCTGATTCTCGGACCAGAGCCAAGTTTGAAATGGCGTTTGTTTACTGAACAGATTGTCAGTGTTGCTGCTCGTTTCGAAGCATCAATGGTGTTGTCTCTTGGTGCGCTACTTGCTGATGTTCCGCACTCGCGCGAAGTTCGTGTCATGGGCACCGCAAATGACCAACCAACTATTGACAGATTTGATCTGCAACGTTCACGATATGAAGGACCAACTGGAATAGTTGGTGTCTTGCACGATGCATGTTCGCAAGCATCTATTCCGTCGGCTTCATTGTGGGCTGCAGTACCTGCATACGCATCTCAGATTCCTTCACCGAAGGCAGCAAGTGCTCTTATGGCACGTGCCGGAGAAATTATCGGCACACCTGCTCCACTTTCTGCATTGCACAACTTCGTTGTTGCGTATGACAACAAAGTGAATGAACTCATCGAAGATGATGATGACCTACGTGAATATGTTGAACGTCTTGACTCTATGGGTGATGACATTTTTGATCAAGAAGATTCACCGCAACTTGAATTCGAATTCGGTAGCGACGACGGCGAAGATACAGACAACAATGCGCACTTGTTAGTGGACGAAGTCGAACAGTTCTTGCGCGATCAGGGTACGAACTAATTAATTAGTGTGATCGCCGCGCCACATGTGTTCGCGCGGAGCATCAAACGTTGCCGGATTAATGTCGCCAGCAATGGCCGCAAAGGCCATATCGCCCCACCATTGAGCACCTGCAGTTGGAGTGGGCAGTTCATCGGGCCCAAACCAACCCACATCACCAGTCTCTAACGGGTGACCCTGTAGTTCTCCGCCGGTTGCGCGCAGATGAAACAACAACATGTACATGCCGAAACGTGAGAAACCCATCCGCATTCCATCAACAACGCCAAGTAGTTGTAATGGTTCGGCAATGATGCCAGTTTCTTCTTCCACTTCTTTCATGGCCACTTCTGCTGGTGAATACCCAACGTCTGCCCATCCGGTTGGGTACAGCCACACTCCGCTGTCTTTACGTTGAACGAGAAGTATCTTTCCTTCTTCATTTCCAACAATTGCGCCAATTGCGACTTTTGGTGTGACATAACCCGGAACACCTTCACCGACTGATTCCATCCACTCTTGAACAAAGTGATCCTGTTCGCGACGTATCTCTAGAGCATCATCTGCCGCCACTTTGATATCTGCGGCAACTTTTAGTACTTCTTCGTAGCGTTCTTTTTCATACAAGCTTTGAGTAAAGCCCATGCCAGTACGTGCAATGGCTGCAAGAGTTTCGCTCCATCGAATGAGATCTTTGGTGAAATACTGCGGTTCTGCATCGCTCATAGATTTCACCTTACTTGGTAGGCGGACGACGACTACTTCTCGCCGAGAGAGTGCAAAATGGCGCGAGAGATTTCATTTTTATACGCCTCATCATTGATTCGACCACCATTGGGTTCGCACACATAGAACGAGTCCACAACTTCATTTCCAAGGGTCAATACCCGTGCGTGACGAATGTCGAGTCCACAATCAGCAATTGCCTTTGTAATGCGGTGAAATACTCCGACCCTATCTGGTGCCCGCACTTCGAGGAACGTGGCGTTCGATGATGCAGAGTCATCGAAACGAACCGTTGGCGCAGCGGGCGCTAGCGCAGATGTTGCACGGCGGGGTCGAGCATTTGCCGCACGATCTGCAAGTCGCGAATCAAGTGCAAGACGTCCAGACAATGCAAGTCGAAGATTGTTCTCAATCGGTTCCCAATCAATGTCGCCATGCTGGCTTGACACGCGAAACTCTGAGGCAGCCATTCCCTGTTCATCTGAATGAGCCTCAGCACCCAATACGTCCATGTTGTACAACGACAGAACTCCGGCAACACGACTAAAAGTTCCGGGTTTGTCAGGGCTGACAACGGTGACACGATCTGGTTGTGTGCGTATTGCAATTTCACCAGTAGCCATCAATTCCAAAACTGATGCGTCAGGGAAAAGCCGCCACATCACTTCTGTCATATCGCCACCGCCCAATACGTGTCGTGCGCGTTCAACCAATAGCGCGACAAGTTCAGCCTTCCAATCGCTCCATGCTGATGGGCCTGTTGCTAATGAGTCGGCTTGTGTCAGCGCATGTAATAAGTCCAATACAACTGTTGATTGCAAGTGACCTGCCACCATGGTGATGGTCGCATCATCAGACAAGTCGCGTCGCGTCGCAGTATCAGCAAGCAACAAATGGTGCTCAATCAACAGACTGATGATGCGCTGATCAGATTCAGGCATCCCCATACGGGTTCCGATTTCAGCGAACAATTCAATGCCAACTTCGGTGTGGTCTCCTGGATACCCCTTGCCGAGATCATGGAACAATGCAGCGAGCACCAATAAGTCAGGACGAACTACTCGGTGTACTAACTCTGCTGCATTCGCAACGGTCTGCCACAAATGACGGTCGACTGTATAACGATGAAATGCATTACGTTGAGGTTTGCTACGCACTGATGCCCATTCAGGCAACACGCGAACCAACAGGTTGCGTTGATCTAGTGATTCAAGAACTGGTATCGCTGCTTCACCTTCAAGAAGTAGCGCAACAAGATCATCACTAGCTCCTGCTGGCCACGGGTCTGGCCACTGGGGAGACGACTCGCCGAGACGATTGAGCGATGCACGATCGATACGTGCGCCAAGGCGAGCTGCAGCTGTTGCAACACGTAGCAATAACGTCGGATCATCTGCGACATTGACTGCATCATCAAGGTGAATTTCACCGTTCAGTAAATGCACTCCAGGCGCCAACGGTTGCGCAATAGGAGAACGATCTGCTGGTGGGTCTAATTGCGCCCATGCCTCATCGGCAATCCATGCCACTTCGCGTCCAACTTCAGCAATTGCGGCCATCAACTGATCATCGGTGGCGTATCCGGCCATTGGTGCAACTGGGGCTTGATCTTCCAATCGCAAGATTTCACTGGCTCGACCAACATGACGATGAAGCGCAACACGTACTCGAAGCAGAATGTCATTACACCTAGTTAATTGCCTACGGTCATCAGACGAGAGCTCTAAGCCGGCGTCAACTGCCCATTGCAATGCATGAATGTCGCGTAAACCACCAAGTCCTTCTTTGAGGTTTGGTTCGAGAAGAAATGCAACTTCCCCGTCCTTTGCGTAACGCTCAATGATTCGCCTATGTAATTGCACCAACCATTGACGACCGTTTTTCTTCCAGCTGGAAGATGCTTCACTAATAAGTTCGTTTCCAAGTTTTTGGTTACCAGCAATGACACGAGCAGTTACCAAAGCCGTGGCCGTATCAAGATCTGTGGAACACAACTGAATGGTCTCTTTCGGAGTACGAACTGCGTGACCAAGTTTTACACCCGCATCCCAAATTGGATACCACATCTTTGATGCGATATCACCAATGTTCTTTACAGATTTGTGCACCAACAAAATGTCAAGATCGCTATGTGGCGCGAGTTCACGCCTGCCATACCCACCAACGGCAATCAGAACAATGTCGTCACGTTTCTTCTCTCCAGCAGTTGCTGCGATAAAGATTTCATTCAACCACGCATCAGTTACATCGGATAACGCGTTACATGCAGCGATACCACTCAGCGACAGATCTGCAATAACTTCAGCACGCGATGTCATGACGGGATACTTCCATCAGCACGACGACGAGTCAGGATTGTTGCCGCCTTCCAGGCACCCCATGAGATTCCGGCATCATGAACCTCTTCACCAAGGTCTCTCCATGTCAACGGCCCAATCGAGAAAACATCACCTGGCATTGCCCGCACTTCATATTCATCACGACGCGCGGGTTCAACACCGAAAGACTGAAGCATTTGAGTTGCAAAAGTAGTTGATGCACGAAGTACATGTAACGGGTTTGACTGTTGGGCGTCAACATCAGTTGCCAGCAGCGACAGTAAATTTTGGGTTGCGACTTGGTGTGTGCGCTCAGTTACATCAGCCAAGGCAGATTGAAATTCCGGCGACGTTTCATCAATACTCAGTGAGGCTATTTCAGCAACCTGAGTGCTTATCCAGCGCGGAATTGCTCGCGCGACAGCCTGATACAAATCGCCGGCATAAGGCTCTAGTTCGCTTGCATCGGGCTGATTGACCATATCTCTATGGAGTGTATGTAGCCAGAACAAGCCACGCCTCACACGAAACAAAGTTGCAACAATTACCTTCGGCTTGGCAACGACTAAACATGAGGCATGACACATGCATTGGTATTGGCGGGCGGCGGAGTAACAGGTGTTGCATGGGAAACAGGAGTCCTCATGGGATTACGAGATTCCGGCCATGACGTCATCTCCAACCTTGACCTTGTGGTGGGCACATCTGCTGGTTCCACTGTCGGTGCCCAGATACTTTCCGGCACAGACCTTGCAGACCTATACGCATCACAAACCGCCGAAAGCCACCATGAGATTTCCCCTCAGCTTGATCTAGACGCACTAGCCATCATCTTTGGTGAAATGGCATTAGGTGGAACCACCACTGATGAACAACGCATTCGCATTGGCGAACTTGCACTTGCTGCAATAACAGTTGACGAAGCAACTCGACGTGCCGTGATCGAAAAGCGACTTCCTTCTCACGACTGGCCAACCATCCCATTGATCCTCACTGCTATTGATGCTCTTGCCGGAGAATTCGTCACCTGGACAAAAGACAATGGTGTCTCGCTTGTCGATGCCGTTACTTCAAGTTGTGCGGTGCCAAGTGTGTGGCCCTGCGTAACCATAAATGGTCGTCGTTATTACGACGGCGGATTACGCAACAGTGCGAATGCCCATTTGGCTACTGGTCACTCAGATGTCATCGTGATTGCACCGATGACCGGTGGACCTTCACCAATCGTTGATGCTGAACTTGCAGAGCTTCGAGCATCTGGAAGCACCATCCGCATGATCGTCGCTGATGCTGAAGCAATCGAGGCAATGGGGCCAAATTCACTCGACCCTCGCTTTCGTCGAGTAGCAGCCGAGCACGGACGCCGACAAGGCCG
>CALPPK020000024.1 GCA_943325435.2 Bifidobacterium breve | reverse complement strand
TGAAGGCAACTTGGTTTTCGAGGGCAGGTTTCATATCTGCAGACTATGCCGATGCTCAATGTGGAATGGTCACTGGGGCTACCATTTGTCTGTGCGTATTCGTGAAAATCTGACCATTCCGAATGTGCTGTCGGTGCTTCGCCTTGCCATGTTGCCGACATTCGTCAGTTTGTTTGCCGATGGACGAGTAGTGGCGGGTAGTTGGTTCTTTGGCCTTCTTGCATCCACGGACTGGATTGATGGTTATATCGCTCGTCGCTTTAATCAGGTGAGCGAACTCGGCAAGATTCTTGACCCAATTGCCGATCGAACAGTGTTCTTTGTCGGGATTGGTGCCGCCTTGTACTACGACTACTTACCGATGTGGTTTGGGATTGTCATCCTTATACGGGAGGTGTCTATTGCCGTCCTGATGGTTGTTGCCACAGCAATGGGCATGGAACGTTTCCCTGTGACTCGTCTCGGGAAATGGGCAACATTTGCTCTGATGGCAGCAGTCCCTTGGATCACTCTGGGCTCGGCCGGTGGCGCTTGGACCGTGTTCACCTACATGGGGTGGGCGGTGGGTATTCCTGGCGTTTTTGTTTCGTATAAATCGTTCTTTGAGTATCTGCCGACGGTCAGAAGTCATTTGGCGTCGGGACGAAGGTCCTAGAGAGTACCGTTAGTGAAGTGACAGTTCCTTCCCAACTCCGATATTCAAAAGATCATGAATGGGTGTTAATCGATGGCTCTCGTGCCAGGGTTGGCATCACTGACTATGCGCAAGATGCTTTGGGAGACATCGTGTTTATCCAATTGCCTGAAGTGGGGTCGTCGATCACTTTGCACGATGGACTCGGTGAGATTGAGAGCACGAAGAGCGTGAACGATGTCTATGCGCCAGTTGCTGGAACAGTTGTTGCGGTAAATGAAGCATTGATTGCGACTCCGGAACTTCTCAATACTGATCCTTATGTCGCCGGCTGGATTTGCGACATAGAGGTTTCCGAAATTAATGAAACTGAATTAATGAGTGCGGACGAATACTCAGCACTCATTGGTGCGTAATAGCCAATAGTTATGTCGTACGTGTTTTGCAATCAGTGTGGTCATAGGAATCCTCCCGTGTCAGCATTCTGTTCTGCATGCGGGACGGTATTGGACATCGTTTCCGACCACACGATTACTTTGGCCAAAACAGATTCTCTACAAGATGCGCCTGGACCGGGCGATGATGTTCAGGTGTCTCTGACAAGTATTTCTCGTGGAACTGCAATTTTGGTTCTGCGCGGCGGCGAAGGGGAGGGTGACCACTTTGTATTGTCTTCGCCTGTCACCAATATCGGACGCCATGCTGATTCGGATATTGCGCTTGATGACATCACTGTGTCTCGTCGTCATTGTGAAATCACCGCGGAGAATAGTCGTTTCATAGTTCGCGATGTCGGGTCGTTGAACGGAACCTATGTCAACCAAAAAAGAGTTGACATAATCGAACTGACACAGGGTGACGAACTACAGATTGGAAAATTTCATTTGGTTTTCTTAGAGAGGCCGGATGAAAAATCATGAGTGATCGTGACTATCTCTCTATTGGTGAAGTACTTGCGCAACTTTTGGAAGAATTTCCAGATGTCACAATTTCTAAGATTCGATTCCTTGAGAGCCAAGGTTTAATTGTTCCGGAGAGAACTCCTTCTGGTTACAGGAAATTCACTTCTGCCGAAGTAGAACGTCTTCGTTTCATACTGCAAGAGCAGAAGAATAACTATCTTCCCTTGCGTGTTATCAAGGGCAAACTCGAAGACGAAAGCCAAGACATCAGTCGCGATTTAGACAACATCAGCGAATTGGTTTCGACATCGGGTCATCCGGCAGCACGAGCTGCGATGCCTCGACCCGCAGTTGTTGAACAATCGCCACAACTGGAACAAGACCCCATCGTGCCCGCGTCTGTTAAGCGTCAACAAAGAAAAGTTGCTCTGCAACACGCTGACAAGACAGAGTCAATTCCGCGGGATCAACTTCTTGAACAAGTGCATATTGATTCGGCCTTCCTCAAAGATTTAGAGGCTGCAGGACTAGTAAGCGGTCATAACGTAGGCGACACGACGTTCTTTGATACTCACTCTGCTGCTATCGCTCGCACAGCCGGTCGTTTCCAGGAAATGGGAATTGATATTCGACATTTGCGAGCTTGGAAATCCTCTGCTGATCGTGAACTAAGCCTGTTTGAGCAAAGAATCCTTCCGCTCTTGCGGCAAAGGAATCCGGCCTCGCGTGACGAAGCTCTTGAAATGCTCGCTGAGTTCATGGAACTTGGTGGCGAATTGCGCAACTCGTTGCTAATGCGAGATATCGCTCGGTTGACGGAACAGAAGTAACCATGAAATCTCTTTCTGTACGTGGAGTACGAATAGATCGAATGTCAAACACGCCTGTAGTTACATTGCGTGAAGAGGATGCTCCTCGTAGACAATTTGAGATCTTCATCGGCGCGCCTGAGGCGGCAGCTATTAAGACCGCTCTTGATGCTGAACAAACTCCACGTCCTCTGACGCATGACCTTTTTGTACTTGCTTTGGAACGGGTGTCTGTTTCCGTTAGTCGAGTTGTCCTTACCCATGTTTCTAATGGCACGTACTACGCAGATTTAGTCTTGACTCCAGACGGGGGGCCAGAAGTGACTGTTTCGAGCAGGCCGTCTGATGCGCTTGCCATCGCTCTACGGGCATCTTGTCCAATCTTTGTCCACGACGACCTCATAGATTTGGTGGGTGAAGTGATCGAAGAGGACGAATCCCGCACGGATACCGGAATAATCGACGAATTCAGGGATTTCATCGAGAATATTTCCCCGGAAGATTTCGATACCTGACATCTTGACGGCAGAGCCTTTTCGGCCGTAGCGTCTTACACCCGCGTAGTTTCCATTTCGGAGCGAAGCTAGCGCCAAGCGAATCGGTATCTCAATGTCTCAAACTTTCAGTGGAACTCAGGCAGCAGACGTAGTCGGTATTACTTATCGTCGCCTTGACTACTGGGCACGAACTGATCTCGTGCGCCCCTCTGGAACAGATGCCGCAGGAAGTGGAAGTCGTCGTCGTTACACATATCGGGACCTTCTTGAGTTACGCATCATCAAACAACTTCTTGATGCGGGTATTCGTCTGGAATCCATTCGAGATGTTTTTGCGTACTTACGCGACCACATCGAGACTGATATTTCTGCAGCACATTTAGTAATCGATGGATCATCCGTGGTTTTGTGCAATGGCGATGAACTGATTGACGTGTTGCGTCACGGTCAGGGCGTTTTGAACATCCTTCCCATGGATTCAGTTCGTGATCAAGTTGATAAACAAATTGTGTTACTTCACCCAATCGATGAGTCAATCGATGACGAAATTTCGCGGGCAGTGTAAAAGTGCGTTTTTCGCCACTTGATGCTCAGCATCGTTTACTAGACGCAAAGATGGTTCCCTTCGGTGGTTGGGATATGCCACTCGCGTACCCATCAGGAACACTGGCGGAGCATGCTGCTTGTCGTTCGGGTGCAGTCATTTTTGATGTCTCTCATCTCGGAACCGTTCGCGTAGAGGGCGAGAAGGCTTTTGATCAGTTGCAAGCGTGTCTGACGAATGATCTTTCTCGTATTGCTCCTGGTCGGGCTCAGTACACGCACTTACTCGACAAAGACGATGCAAGTGTTCTTGACGACATCATCGTGTGGTGGGTGAGTGATCGAGTGTTTGACGTGATGCCCAATGCCTCAAATACGGACCGTGTTGTTGCGGCTATAGGTGGTGCTGATACCACAAGTACTCGCGCAGTTATTGCGGTGCAAGGACCTGAGGCCCGCGCAGTTGTCGCCAAGTTCTGTGCAGAGGCAGCTTCGGTTCGACGTTTCACGGTTCAAGAAGTGCAAGTGTGCGGGTTCTCGTGCGTGGTTGCAGGGACTGGATACACCGGTGAAGACGGAATTGAAATTGCTGTACCAAACGAAGGTGCGGCAGTCGTTTGGAACGCACTGCGAGAGGCTGGCGCAATTCCTGCAGGTTTAGGCGCACGTGACACTCTTCGACTTGAGGCTGGGTTGCCACTGCACGGACACGAACTCGGCGAAGGTATTACGTCTCTTCAAGCTGGACTCGAGTGGGTGGTTGCCTGGGGCAAGCCAGACTTTTTCGGCAAATCTGCATTGTTGGCGGAAAAGGAAAGGGGAGTGTTGCGTCGCTTGGTAGGAATCTCCATCCCAGGTCGCCGTCCCGCACGTGATGGGACGCGAGTTCTAGATTCGAACGGATCTGAAATTGGCTTTGTGAGCAGCGGAAATTTCTCACCAACTCTCGGCCACTGCGTAGCAATGGCTTTTGTTTCGCCGACCGTAAATGTGGGTGATGCGGTGTCGATGGATGTTCGCGGAACGCTCATCGATGGAGTCGTTGTTGCTACTCCGTTTGTTGCGAAGAAGAAGTAGAACTCGTAGACGGCTTATTAGGTCGAAAACCAAACAAGCCACCAGCGTTCTCAGCCAGCGTAGTTAGTGGACCAAGTCGCTTGGTCAGATCTCCCAGTTGTGTGGCTACTTCACCCATGGAAGCCATTGCATTCATCGCCGTGCCGACTTGTGGCATTACTCGGCGTAGCGGTTCCTCGACTTCGTCAAGCATCGCGTTGATGCGTGAGGTTGTTTTGTTGAGGTTGTCTACCGTCGAGGCAAGATTTTCAAGGATTGTCAGAAGTGACTCGCTAGTCCTGCGAGTTACATCAACTGCCTTCCCGGCTAGATCTATTGGATCAATTGTTCCAAGAAGTGACAACAACTGTTCGAGAGGATTAGTTGCTGTGTTTTGTTCCTCGTCGTTCACGAACCCACAGTAGCGTGTTCGAGACTGATGGCGTACTGCTCTATAGGTGCGCAGGTACAAACAAGGTTTCGGTCGCCATACGCAGCATCGATACGTGACACGGGAGGGTAGTACCCACGAGATCTGAGATGTGCGAGTGGGTACAGTGCAGACGCTCTGCTGTATGAGCGGTTCCAATCTCCTGCGATGTCCTCGACTGTGTGTGGAGCGAAATGAAGAACGGATTCTTCAGTAGTGACCTTTCCAGATAAAACCATCTCGATCTCGCGCCGGATACTGATCATTGCATCGCAGAAACGATCTACTTCTGCGAGTGACTCACTCTCAGTAGGTTCGACCATCAGCGTATTTGCTACCGGGAAACTCATTGTGGGGGCATGGAGGCCGTAATCCATTAAGCGCTTTGCTACATCATCAATAGAAATGCCCGAACCCTTAATGACATCTCCAACATTCAGAATGCATTCGTGAGCAATAGTGTTGTTTGCTCCGGTATACAAAACTGGATACGAAGAATTGAGACGGTGGGCAACGTAGTTGGCCGACAAGATCGCATCGGCTGTCGCTTGCAGTAACCCATCTGCACTCATCATGGAGATATATACCCACGGAATTGCGCAAATGCTTGCAGAGCCGAAGTTTGCAGCTGACACCGGGCCAACTCCATCGGATGGATTCAATGGGTCACTTGGCAAGAACGGTATGAGATGACTACGAACTGCAACAGGCCCGACTCCAGGTCCTCCACCGCCGTGAGGGATACAGAATGTTTTATGCAGATTGAGGTGGCTTACGTCCGCTCCGAACTTTCCTGGTTGTGCTGTACCAACTAAAGCATTCAGATTTGCACCGTCGACATAAACCTGTCCGCCGTGTGAATGAATAATCTCGCAAATATCAGAAATCGCTTCTTCAAACACGCCGTGTGTTGAAGGGTATGTGACCATGATGGCTGCAAGTTGGTCGCCAGCTATTCCGGCCTTGTTGGTGAGATCTGCAACGTCAACGTTTCCGTTGTCGTCGCATGCAACAACCACTACAGACATGCCTGCCA
This sequence comes from Bifidobacterium breve, assembly GCA_943325435.2. Next base: position 3,079 of record CALPPK020000024.1, on the reverse strand, counting down.
TCACGGCGCTCGCAGCGTTTGTTCCGTGAGCGCTAGAGGGGATAAGGCAAATTGTGCGTTGCATGTCTCCGCGCGAACGGTGATACGCGCGGATGGCCATCAGCCCGGCGAACTCGCCTTGACTTCCTGCATTTGGCTGAAGACTTACTGCGTCGTAACCAGTTATTTCAACCAGCATTGCTTCTAGTTCCGCCAATACCGTACGAATTCCAACAGATTCATCGGCTGGTGCATACGGATGAAGTGATGAAAATTCTGGCCAGGTAACTGGCTCCATCTCGGTCGTGGCGTTCAGTTTCATTGTGCAGGATCCGAGTGGAATCATTGTGCGATCAAGAGCTAAGTCTTTATCCGCTAAGCCGCGAAGGTATCGAAGCATTTCATGTTCGGTGTGATACTTATGAAAGACGGATTGCTTCAAGTAGACGTCACTGCGGAACTGATTGCTTGCTGTTGATTTTCTGGGTGTCTCCAGTAATTCAACATCAATTGACTTCAACAGTGATTTGAGAACATCTGTTGTTGTTGTCTCGTCGACGCTTATTGAAAAGGCTGTGTCAGAGAACTGGCGCATATTGAAGCCAGCTGATCGCGCTCGTTGTATGAGTGCTGCTGCGTCGTTGGTGTCACAAGTAACGGTGTCGAAGAAGGCATCATGACGTACCTTCATCCCAGCCTTTGCGAATGATGCTGCAATCGTCAAAGCATGAGAGTGGACTCTGTTCGCAATTCTCTTCAGGCCATCTGGTCCGTGCCAAATTCCGTACATCCCGGCCATGTTTGCAAGCAGCACTTGAGCGGTGCAGATATTGCTGGTTGCTTTTTCACGACGAATATGTTGTTCGCGAGTTTGAAGAGCTAACCGTAGAGCTGGGCGGCCCTCAGTGTCTGTACTGACTCCGACTAGACGTCCTGGCAATGCCCGAGCATGTTCATCACGTGTGGCCATGAATGCAGCGTGTGGACCTCCAAAGCCCATCGGAACACCAAATCGTTGTGATGAACCAATAGCAATGTCGAAACCGAGTTGACCAGGAGGGGTAAACAAAGCGCATGCAAGCAAATCTGTAACAGCGATTGAAATCGCTTTGTTGTCTCTCGCATTTTCAGTGAGTGCAGAAAGTGTTGAAGCGGATGGAACGATGCCATCGCTTCCGGGCATTGATACGACGACTGCGAAATAGTGCGCAGCGTCGTAAGCAGATATGTCTCCTAATTGAATAGCAATACCAATCGGCTCCAAGCGAGTAGCAAGAACGGCGAGAGTCTGTGGGTGTGTATTGATGTCAACGAAGACAGAATCTGACTTCGACTTGCTGACTCTGTGCGCCATGGTCACGGCTTCGGCGACTGCTGTGGCTTCGTCGAGGAGAGATCCGTTGGCCAATGGAAGACCTGTCAGTTCCGTAACCATGGTTTGGAAGTTAAGGATTGCCTCTAGGCGACCTTGACTGATCTCGGGTTGATACGGCGTGTAAGCCGTGTACCAAGCCGGATTCTCTAGGACATTTCTCTTGATAACTGCAGGCGTGATGGTGTTGTAATAACCCTGGCCAATAAACGAAGTCCGTTGAACATCGTTGGCAAATTTTGATTTAAGAACTGGAAGTACTTCTGTCTCTGTCAACGGAGATGAGAGCGCCATCGATGTACGAATTCGAATCGCAGAAGGGATTGTTGCATCGAGCAATTCTTCTGAACTCTTGAAACCAACTGCGGCCAACATTGTGGCTCTGTCTGCATCATTGAGACCGAGATGACGGTGTGCAAAATGGTCCGCGTGAAAAGCAGGCGTGGTGAGTGAGCGTGGGGTAGAGGTCATTAGTTATCCGATTGACTCTGTGACCCCCGCTGTCTTTTGTGCCTGAGAGCTTCGCCATCGAAATGGCTTTCCCCGTCGGCGGAGGGCAAGCCCTCTCTTTCCAGCGTTCGATGTCTACCTGGTCCCTGTGCCTGAGAGATTCCGGGGTGGTTGCTCCTTCGGCGGTGAACCGTTGCCGGCACACACTCTCCCAAGTAGACGTTTTCTATACCGTAGTCGGCGGGGAAGGGGGTCAAGTCATTCTGTTGTGGCGTAAGAGCCACTTGTTCCTTTTTCTGAACCGACCTGTACGACGGCTGCATCGAGATCAGACAGGAATTCGTCAACATGGGGAGCATGAACTGCCATAACGGTGAGATGGATGCTCGCAGGGGGAGTCTGTTTATCCATGAACCAACCAGCTGAAATCAGACGGTCTGCAATGGCAAATACGTCATGACGATTTGGGTCTTTTGTGCCGAATGAAAGAAGTGTTGAGTCGGGGACTCCGCGCACTTCAAGATCAGGATGAGCAGCGACGTGACTGAAAATGCGCATTGCAGATTCGCGAGCACTCTGCGTTACCCGTTCGTATCCGTCGTCGCCGAGGTAGTGCAACACAGCCCACGACGAAGCAATGGGGCCACCAGATTTTGTGCCGAGAATCCCTGATGAGCCGTAGAAGCCACCGAGCCAGTTATCGGTCATGAACGTTTGGTCACTGCGTAAGGCTTTGTTGCGGTGCAGCAACACGCCTGAACCTTTCGATGTGTAACCGTACTTGTGAAGGTCAACTGAAATTGACGTCACTCCTTCGCAACGAAAATCCCAAGGAGCAATTGGCTCTCCGATTCGCTCAAGGTAGGTGAGTGTTACGCCCCCCATGCATGCATCAACGTGACAGTTGATATTGCGTTGAGCAGCGATTTCGGCGATCTCAGCGATCGGGTCGACAACGCCCTGCGGGTACTGCGGTGCAGAGCCAACAATCAAAATCGTCTCTTCATCACATGCGTCGCGCATCGCATTGACGTCAGCCTTCCAGTCGGCGCCAACAGGTACGCGGCGACTTTCGACATCGAAATAATCTGCACCCTTTTCAAATGCAGCGTGAGCAGACGAGGGGAGAACCATGTTCATTCGCTTCAGATTGCGTCCCTCGCGCTCTGCGCGCTTACGAGCGGACCGAACTGCGAGCACGAGGCTCTCGGTGCCACCAGAGGTCATAAACCCCGCTGTGGTGTCGTCGCCGTGGGTCCAGCCAGAGACAATGTCGAC
>CALPPK020000023.1 GCA_943325435.2 Bifidobacterium breve | reverse complement strand
TGAACCACCGGAATGCAAGTTGGTGACGGAAGATGATGACAGCACCATGACGAGCCCCAACATCACAAATGAAGTGACGATGATGAATATCCAATAAAAAGCTGCAGTTGGCTTTTCTAAGGCAACACGATGTCGGTCTGCAACTCCGGCACGGCGGAGCGTTGCTAATCGGCGTTCCTTGAGAGTTTGGGTGGATCTGTTGTCTGTGACCATTATGAACTCGATTCTGTCTGGTTGAAGTACTTACGTACCCTGTCTTGAAAGTCGTCACCACGTTCGTTGTAATTTTTGTACCAGTCGTAACTTGTGCAGCCCGGTGACAACAAAACCGTTTCGCCGTTTTTGGCCAAGCCATGTGCAAAGACAACCGCTTCATCCATTGATGCCGCATCACGTACAACGCATACACCTTCAAAAGCACGGCGAATTGCTTCAGCATCGTCTCCAATTGCAATGACTCCTGCCATTCGGTGTGGTTCGGTAGCCATCTGGGAGAGATCGAGGTCTTTGTTGCGGCCGCCAGCTATCAATACGATGCGGTCAAATGAACGAATAGCGGTAAGCGCAGCATGAGGACTTGTTGCTTTGGAATCGTCGTACCAAGCAGAGCCATCGAATTCACCGACTAACTCAATGCGATGATGTGCGGATTCAAAATTATGAAGAGGCTCAGCAACATCGCCCACAACGCTTAACCCTGATTCAATAACCAAAGCTGCAGCAGCTAGCGAGTTAGTGATGTCATGAGGAAGTGCCCGCCACAATTGTTCAACCGAGCAAATCTCTCCGTGCGGACTAATTAGAGACCCTGAAGACACTCTGTAATCGCCGGCGTCAAGACCGAACGTGACACAACGCGATGTACTCGCACGAGCTGTTTCAAGAATCATTTCATTGTTCGTCGGAGCAATCACCACATCACTTGGTCGCGAATGAGCCCACAGTCGTCGTTTTGCTCCTGCGTACTTTTCCAGTGAACCGTGCCAGTCAAGATGATCCGGAGCCAGATTCAGCCACACGGAGGCGTCGCAACGGAAAGCATCTGTGAACTGCAATCGAAAACTTGAACACTCCACAACAAAAGCATCGAACGGTTGGTCAATTGCCGCCATAAATGGAAGGTCTGTGTTCCCCACCTCGCCAACAGAGCGGCCATTGCCACGCAACAAGGCCGCGGTAATCATGGTGGTTGTTGTTTTGCCATCCGTTCCCGTTACACCAAGAATCGGACGAGGGCCACCACTTCTCTGTTGTTCCCATTCATAGGCGATATCAATTTCAGTGCGAACAGATACGTTGCGAACAAGAGCCTCAACGATGACGCGATGGTGAGGTGCTACTCCAGGAGCTGGAATTAACACATCAACTCCGTCAAGAAAGGCACCAAGGTCGGCGCCGGTCACTACAGGCACGATTGCGCAACCAATTTCGTGCGCAAGGCGACGATGTTCATCCACGATTGCATCGTCAGACAGAACAACTTCAAAACCTCGCGCTGTCAATGCACGCGCAGCTGCTTTACCGGCTAGAGCCAGACCAAAAACCGCTACTCGCTTCATGTCACCGACCGGCAAAAGAATCGGCAATGTGCGTGAAGTCTGCAATAAACATTCCTACTGCGATCGCCACACAGATTCCAGACAAAATCCAAAACCGGATAATGACAGTTGTCTCGGGCCACCCAAGAAGTTCAAAGTGATGATGAATTGGCGACATACGGAACAATCTCTTCTTTCGACCCGACGCCTTGAACACGCCCATCTGCAAAGCAACTGAACCGGCTTCCATTACGTTGAGCGCACAAATAAGCGGGAGCAACATATGGGTGTTCGTAGTCACTGCCAATAGACCCAACGCAGCACCGATTCCGAGCGCTCCAACATCTCCCATGAAAATTCGCGCCGGCGCAGCGTTCCACCAGAGAAATCCACCACAGGCTCCTGCCATTGCAGCAGAAAATACTGCCAAGTCAAGTGGGTTGACCAGATTGTAAATATCAGGATTACGAAATGCCCAATAAGCAATTACTGTGAACGCGAGGAATCCAAACAACGCAGACCCTGCTGCAAGCCCGTCGAGACCATCGGTCACATTCACTGCATTTGTTGTTGCCCACACCATGACTGATGTCCACACGACCCACAGAACAGGCGACAAGTTCCAACCTGGGAAATCAAAACGAGTGAATGACAATGTTTCGCTAACGCCTGTTCCAAGCAGTAGCCATGTCATCATCACAACTACAAGTCCGAAGGTGATGTATCCCTTCTTCTTCCAAAAGATTCCTCGGTTATGCGCATTACGCACTTTCAAGAAGTCGTCGAGGAAACCAATGACGGACAAAACTCCGCAGATAGCCCACATAATCATTGCTTGATCAGAGAGAGCTATTCCCCCGCGCAAATGCGCTACAGCCCAACCAATGAATGCAGACAGCATGATGGCAATTCCGCCCATCGTGGCTGTCCCCTGCTTTTTCATGTGATGGACAGGACCATGGTCATCAGAACCAAGAATTGGCTGACCTTTTCCAATCGCATCAAAGAAAGAGATCAGGGCTCGAGTGCCAAATAGAGATAACGCCATGGCAACCGCCCCAGCAATCAGGACTGCAATCATTTCGTATTCTCCTTTCGTATCCGCAACACTCCGGCAGCAATTAACACATCGCTGCTAGGGGTCAACACGCCATTGGCTTCCTGGGTCGTTTCATGACCCTTGCCAGCGATAACCACCATGTCACCACGCTTTGCACCCAAGATGGCGGATTCGATTGCTTTTTCCCTATTCACGATGGAACTAACCAAGGCATGATTGACCTCAACACCTGAAATGACTTCACTGATGATGCGATCCGGGTCTTCACTACGCGGATTATCTGAGGTCACAATCACTACATCTGCCCCGCGGGATGCAATGCCCCCCATGCGAGGTCGCTTTGCATTGTCCCTGTCTCCACCGCATCCAAACACCACGATCAATCTGCCGCGAGCTATCTCGCGAGCGTTGACCAACAACCCCTCCAGTGCTTCAGGTGTATGTGCAAAATCAACCACAACATCAATATCGACATCGTTCGGTACTAGCTCAAACCTTCCAGATACGGTCTGCACCGAAGCACATCCAGCAACAATGTGCTCATCAGGAACACCAAGTTCTCTGGCCGCATTCATAGCTGCAAGTGCATTGATAACTGCGTACGAGCCGCCGATTGGAAGACGTACCCCAAGGTTGTTCCAGGTGAAAGAAACATGTGATGCAGTGACCTCGACATCTCTCACATTCGCTAGAGAAAAGGTAGAGGTCGGAATAACAGCTTCCTTGTGCAGCTGATATCCGTAGACATCGTCCCCATTCACTACAGCCACTCTTGCCAGTTCTGATGTAAACAGTTTTCTCTTGGCTGCAAAGTAATTATCCATGGTCCCATGGAAGTCAAGATGATCATGTCCGAGATTCGTAAAGACAGCAACATCAAACACAATCCCGTCAACACGGTGATGTTCCAGCGCATGCGACGACACCTCCATGACAACATGGTCAAAACCTGCATCCACGCATGAACGTAACTGTGCGTGCAAATCGATTGATTCAGGTGTTGTTCGAGCACCCGTCAAGGTGCCCATCACATACACGGAACCACCGTGAGCTTCTATCAAAGTCCCAAGTATTGCCGCCGTAGATGTTTTGCCATTCGTGCCCGTAATCCCCACCATCTTCAAAGACGATGCAGGGTGCCCAAACACAGCAGATGCAATGCGACCTAGGACTTGACGTACATCTGTTACAACGATCTGCACTACAGATGAGTCAATTGACTCATCAACATGGTCGACCAGAACTGCAACGGCCCCCTGAGAAATCGCTTCACCGATGAACTGATGACCATCAAATGAATCTCCGCGTATACAACACAGGATGTCGCCCGGTTCAACATTGCGCGAATCCTGGGTTATGCCAGTTACGACAACGTTCTTATCTCCAACAATCGTGGCAACGACGTCTGCGTGCATGACAAGACTGTCGATGCTCAATGGGGGAACTGAATGACGCGCCATGCTTCATGATCCGATCAGTGTCCAGCAGACTTAGCGCCCGCCTTGCAACCAGTACCTGAACCAGTTGCCTGAATACCCAGTTCGTGCATGACTCCCGGAACCAAACGAGCAAATACAGTTGCGGCGGCTGTACCACCGAAGCGGTCACGCGATGATGCGTCTGGCTCGTCAATGCTGATCAACATAGTCACACGTGGATTCGCAGCGGGAAAATACCCAACGAATGATGCGAAGTACTTGCGTCCACCCGTATCTGTTGAATAAGTACCGTTCGACTGCACTTTGTATCCGGTTCCAGTTTTTCCTGCGATCTCCATGCCCTTCACTTGAGCAAGTTCGCCAGTCCCAGTGCAAATAACTTCGCGCAACATCTCTGTCATGCTTGCGGCTGTTTCCGGTTTCAAAACTGAATGAGTTGCGGATTCAGCTACAGGATGTCGTTTCCCGGCCTTATCAATGGTGGCGCTAACCAATTGCGGGGCTACATATGTTCCTTTGTTCGCAACAGTATTCACACCTGCAATCAATTGAAGTGGAGTTGCTGCCATTCCGTAACCGTAGGACACAGTGACCTTCTCTGTACCTCGCCACTTATTTGCATCCCGCAAGGTTCCGCGACTTTCGCCCGGATAATCAAGACCTGTTTTTTGACCGAATCCAAAAGCAGACAAGTAATCATGCAGTTTGTTGGATGTAATCTTCTCGGCTGTCTTTAGAGTTCCAATGTTTGAACTTTCACTAACGATCATGCGCACATTCATGTCCATTGTTGGATGCGGCCATGCATCTCGAATGGGAAACTTGTCAACAATTATTGAACCAGGCACCTGTAGAACTGTTTCGGGAGTGACAACACCCTCATTCAATGCTGCACTGACAGAGAATACTTTTGCAACCGAGCCAGGCTCATAAGCCTCTACAGCTGCAAAATTTCCGGAGGCAAGAACTGCAGAACCTGCCGCATTTCGTCGCACATTAGACATGGCATAAATGTGACCCGTCCTAGAGTCCATCACAATTGCAGTGCCACCTTTGGCACTGAGTTGACCCACTCGGTCTAACAGCGCAGTGTCAGTTTGGAATTGAATGTTCTTGTCAAGAGTCAAAACAATGTCATCGCCTGGAACTGGAGCTGCAGTGGTGCTCTGTACTCCGGCAATTGAACGCCCGTTCTTGTCAACTTCACGAATACCTTTGCCGTCAACTCCGGTAAGGATTGTGTTGAATTGCTTTTCAAGACCAGAAGTTCCGAGCCCGTCCGGATCTGTGCGACCAATGACAGCACCAGCTACTCCACCTTCAACTTGTCGAGATGGTTCCTTATACGAATACACGCCGGGCAATCCGAGCCCAAGCAAAGTTTGAGCATTTTCTTTTGTTAAACCTCGCGCAATGTAACTGAACTTCGAACCCGGTGCACTGAGAGCTTTCAGCAATCGAGCCTCTTGTTCTGGTGTGTGCGCCAATGCAACAGACAACGCGCGGGCGACTGCAGGAACATCAGTGATGTCACGAGGATCTGCATAGACCGTTGTGCTCGGAACCGACAGTGCCAATTCATTTCCGTTGCGATCGAAAATTACTCCACGGGCTGCTCGCAAGATGTTCACTCTGGTGCGCTGATCGACACTTGCCTCGTAATAACCATCTCGTTGAAGCGTCTGCAAGAGAACCACTCGGCCGAGCAACATCGTTAAGGCGACAATGAACAGCACAACGGTGAGACGCAGGCGATTCTTGACGCGATGGTGAGCTTCTACTGAAGGAATCTTGCTCGACCGCATTGATGCCGGCACTTCCCCGGTGAAACTCATCTTTGTCCAGTGCCATATGGATGCAATGAAAGATTCAAAAGGTGAAGCAGCAGGAGCAGGACGGCGAGTTGTCGACGAATTGCGAACAGGCGGACGACTTGCCCTCTTAGCTACCGGAGGCCGGCTTGTAGAACGAGAACGACTAGACGATGTTCTACTGCTCGATGCACGAGATGCAGTTGAGCGAGACGACGAACGTGATGATGACGGGGTTGCGTGAGAACGTGATCCGCGATGTGAACCTTCTGAGTTGCTCATGGCGCTCCAACCACTACAGCCTTCATTCGACCGAACTCGTCAAGTGGGGATTCAGTATGAGCGACAACATCGGAGTCAACCTTGCCCACCGTTGCTGCCACTTCTGCTGCAACCGCTGCCGGAATTCCCACCATGCGTATTCCAAGACTTGGAACGAGACCCATAAGACTTGCCTGATTCATTAGTTGACCAGGTGACTGAAGATTTGCTCTCTCGGCACGCAAGGTTTCAAAATGTGCGCGAGCGCGTGTGATGTCATAGTTGAGTTTGTCAAGTCGCATCTCTTGCTGAGCCATATGTGCACGAAGCGACACAATGCAGAACATGACAACTACGACAAGAGCCACAACAGTGAAAACACGGAGATAACGGCGATCACTTTGAGGAACCAATACCAACTTCGGCCGATTATCGCGGTCCTCTCGTGGCGCTAATAGTGCAGGAAGTTTGACAGCGACAGCCATGATTAGTTCTGACTCTCGATAGTGATTTTCTCAACAACACGCAAACGTGCCGAAGACGACCTGGGGTTTAGTGCCAATTCAGCCCTACTTGCATCACGTGGTGCACGAACACGAACAACAGATCGCACAGCACCGCATCCGCAGGGAAGATTTGGAGGACAATCACAATCGCCTGTTTCAGCTGAACGCATTACAGACTTCACAATTCGGTCTTCGCCAGAGTGATACGAAAGAACAGCCAATCGCGCACCGGGTGCCAATAACGAAATGACATTACGTAGTGCGCCGGGAAGAATTTCGAGCTCTGCATTTACTTCAATGCGAATGGCCTGGAATGTCCTTTTTGCAGGATGCCCACCGCGACGTCGCGCTGGTGCAGGGATTGCGGAACTGACAACATCTGACAAACGAACAGTCGAGTGAATCGGACGTGCGGCAATGATCGCTTTTGCAATCCGATACGCATGCCGTTCGTCAGCGTTTCTGCGCAACATGCTCGTTAATGCATCTTCGTCATAGGTATTGACAATCACGTCAGCACTCAATGTTTGAGTGCGGTCCATACGCATATCAAGTGGCGCATCAAATCGATACGAAAATCCACGTTCTGCAACATCAAACTGTGGCGATGACACACCGAGGTCGAAGAGGGCACCAGACAACGCGCTGATGCCCTCTTTCGCCGCGATCAGCGCCGCTGCATCGAAGCGGGCGCGCCGGAGGGCAACGCGTCCACTACAACCAGCGGCTGCAAGAACTTGTTCAGCTGAATCAAGAGCCATGTCATCTTGGTCAATTCCCAACAAAGACACATGTGGGTGTGCGGTCAAGATTGCAGTGCTGTGCCCAGCACCACCAAGAGTTGCATCGAGAAAAACGCCGTCATTCATGTCTGAAAAGACATCGGTGATTTGTTCCAGCATCACTGGCAGATGAGCAAAGACCGCGTTCATGGAGTTACCCGTGTCATGACGGACGGTCCCTGGCAGCCTCCCGGAAAGCAAATGCCACCCGGATGTATCCCCGGAATGCGCGCGATGGTAGCGGGCGGAGTTGGAGCTAACCACCGTGCCATCCGGGAGACTGCCAGAGACCGTCGGCCGCTGACTGATTGAAGAGACGTAAATAGCATCGGGGATCACGCGCCCGCTCCAGCTATTTGTTCGGTACCCGAACTGATGTTGCGATCATGGCGATCTGGTTCCCAGATTTCGACACGGTCAAAAGATCCAGCGACTATCACTCGTGAGCCAAGTTGCACTCCGGCGTACTCGCGAAGTTTTTCATCGAGATTCACGCGACCTTGAGCATCAATAGTGACCTCAATGGTGTTTGCGGCAAGAGCGCGCTGTTCGTTGCGGTCCATTTCTCCGCTGCGAACCTTCTGAAGCATTTCCTCGGCAACTTGCTCGAAGGCTTCAGCTGTCAGGACATCAATGCACTTATCGCGACCAAAGGCCAAATAGCAGCGGGGCTCGAGACGGGGGCGAAATGCAGCAGGGAGCGCGAGTCGACCTTTTGGGTCGAGCTGTCGCTCGTGCACTCCAACAAACACAGTCTCTGCCTTCCTGGGTGAAGTTCTCCGCCTCTCCCGTGGGACAGATTATCCCCACTTTCCCCCACTGTCAACCATTTACCCCCAAATTTCACCACTCTGTCCCCCACCTAGGAGTGAAAGCTGCTCCGAGATGGCATTGACAAGGGTCTGAGCTGGGATATCGAGGGTCGCTACCGCGATATTTGCAACCCGTGACCGAACATCTGGAGAAGCAAGGATTTGCGACCATTCACCTGGCCGCCAGTGTCGATACAACACGCACTGGAATCTGGCTCCTTCGCGACCGCGACGTTGACTGATGCCAACAAGCTTGTTTGTTCCCACAAAAACTTCACCGGGTGATGAACTTGCAAAGCAGACAACACGACCATCAACGCCGTTTGAAAAAGAATCGCTGTACACCCGTGCGTCCACCCATGGTGAGAGCGCCGCGACGAAAAGATCACCGAGCCACAACATCGATTGCGCAACATCGTCTTTCCACAACGGGTCGTCACGACTAATTGTTATGTCAACCCAAACAGAATCTGAAGGGTGAACAAATACCGCTCCTCCGCCACTTCGACGGCGCGACACCATCACACCAGATTCAACTGCAATGTTCTGATTCACATCCTCAACTGCTTGGGTCGATCCCAGAATTACAGTTGGTTCCTCTACTTGGCACCACCACAATGCACGTTCTGCTGGTAACTCCATTGCATGAAAATCAGCAGCAGTACCTGTCCAATCATGGCGGCCCCACTCCATTGAAGGCGTAGTCATTGGGGAATTCGATTCGAGTTAACTGGCCTCGGCCAAGTACGGCTTCCACTGTTCGGGAACCCTCGGCACGGCATACATGATCCACGACATCTCACGTGGTGCTCGCGGGATGCTC
>CALPPK020000022.1 GCA_943325435.2 Bifidobacterium breve | reverse complement strand
TGTCGCTGTCGCCGGTGCGTGCACGCATTCAGCTCGGCTGGTCACCGTTTACGTCCTTGAAAGATGGCCTCGCAACGTTGCGTTAGCGAAAGAGGTCTTCGCTCGGGGGCCGAACGATTTCATCCATTGAGGAATCACGGAACCATGATGGGTCGCCACCGCGAATAACCGCTACGGGCACACCATTTGATTTACCCATTACCAATTCGCCAGCACTTGCTAATTCATCAGCAACGCACACTTCGGTTACTTGCATCATTCTGCCAAGAGCATCTTCGGTTCCACGAAGGTCTACAACGCCAGCAATTCCTGCCACACCGATAGCAACATCAGTGAGGCCTTTGCGCCACGGACGACCAAAAGTGTCACTCACAATGACTCCGACAGTGACGCCAAGTTTTGCTCGCACAATGTCTCTGATGCGTCGCGCAGAGCGATCGCTGTCAAGTGGAAGCAATGCTGCGTATCCACGCTCGACGTTTGACAAGTCGATACCGCTATTTGCGCATACGAAACCGTGTTTAGTTTCTGTGATGATTAGGTCACCACGCCTGCGAACTATGCGAGCGGCTTCTTGTTCAACAAGAACTTTGTGAGAAAGCGGGTCATTTGCGTCAATGGGTACAAGGCGCCCTTCGGCTTTTGAGACAATTTTCTGCGTCACAATCAGAACATCATTGTCTCGCAGTGGACCATTCGGTTCTGCAGAGCAAGCCTCAACAATGACGTCACCAAGTTGTTGACCAGGAACAATCTCGCCGATTCCCTCAACGCTCCATGCCATAAGTCGTGCCATTAGTGGTCTCCTTTTTTCGAAGGTGCATCAATTGCAATGCGGGCGAGAGATGCTGAAACACCTGGCTTCGACATGATGGTGTCAGTAGTGATGCAACGCATTCCCTCGCGTTCCACTGCAGATGCGAGGTGTTCGTCTTGTGAATCGATGATAAGAGTGCCGCAGATTGGAGCATAGATTCGAGCGACACCTACAACAGTTGGTTCATGGCCCAGTTCGACCAACATGCGATCAGCTGGGCCCTTTAGCGCTGCGCCAGCAACGATGGGCGAGATTGCAACAACACTGTCGCGACGAGCAGCGAGGGCTGAGTCAACACCAGCCAATGCTCGTATGGGGGCAATCGACACAATGGGGTTTGATGGCGCAATCACGATTGTGTCGGCAGTTCTCAGAAGTGAATGATCAATGAACTCAGCTGACTCTGCTCCGACAAATTCAACGCGAGTAACCGGCACGCTGTGTTGCAGGCGTACGAAATATTCTTGGAAGGGAACCGGGCCATCAGCAAGATGAACAACAGTACGAACCGAATCATTTGACATCGGCACCACGGTGACCGACAGTCCAAACGCAGTGCGAAGTTCTGCAGTGATTTGCTGAAGCGTTGCGCCTTCGCGAACACGTGCGGTTCTGTAAAAGTGAGTGGCAAGATCTGTGTCACCAAGATTGAACCACCGTGGAGCGGCAGCAGACCCGGCGGGACGCACGGATTCAAAACGCTCCAGTGCTTCCATGGCTCGCCATGTTTCATTGTGAAGGCCCCAACCGCGACCTTGATCAATAGACCCAGACAAGGTGTAGATGACGGTGTCAATGTCTGGAGAGATGGATAATCCGTGAAGTTCGGTGTCGTCGCCGGTATTGACGACGGCCACTACATCTGAGGGGTTGACCACCTGAATGAGTCCTGAGAGAAAACGGGCTGCTCCCACGCCCCCGGCCAGCACCATAATCATGAGACAAGCGTAGGGGTTTGTTTCCCAGAGGGTTCACACCAACAAAAGGGCTGCGGTGGTACCGTTGTCAAGTCCGATTATCGATCAACGAGGTCCAGTTATGCCCCGCGCATTTATCACCGGTATCACCGGCCAAGACGGCCAGCACTTAGCTGAATTTCTCCATTCGAAGGGCTACCAAGTCTTTGGCATGTTGAAGGGCCAAAACAACCCTCGCGCCCTTCAGATCCGCGACGAGTTCCCATATGTCGAACTGGTTCCTGGCGACTTGGCTGACCTCACCAGCCTTGTAAATGCTCTCGAATACGTGCAGCCAGACGAGGTGTACAACCTCGGTGCTATCTCGTTCGTTGCTATCTCATTTGGGCAAGCTGAGCTCACATCGAACATCACAGGTCTTGGCGTCTTGCGCATGCTTGAAGCAATTCGCATGGTGGGAGGCACTCAGAACAACAAGATTCGTTTTTATCAGGCGTCGTCTTCAGAAATGTTCGGCAAAGTCCGTGAAGTGCCACAAACCGAACTCACACCGTTCCACCCACGTTCGCCATATGGTTGCGCAAAGGTGTTCGGCCATGACATCACCATTAATTACCGCGAAAGCTATGGCATCTATGCCTGCTCAGGAATCTTGTTCAACCATGAAGGTCCTCGTCGCGGACTCGAGTTTGTAACACGCAAAATTTCAAACACTGCAGCTCGTATCAAATTGGGTGTTGAAAAAGAATTGGTCATGGGAAACCTTGATGCAAAACGTGACTGGGGATACGCAGGTGACTATGTGCGTGCAATGTGGATGATGCTGCAACAACCAGAACCAGATGACTATGTCGTTGCTACTGGTGAGACGCATTCAATCGAAGAGTTCCTTACATTGGCTTTTGAAGAAGTTGGTCTCGATGATTGGCACAATTACGTGAGACAAGATCCACGTTTCTTCCGTCCGGCTGAAGTTGACTTGCTCATTGGTGATCCAACCAAAACACGCGACAAGCTGGGCTGGATTCCGGAAGTTGATTTCCCGTCACTCGTCAAGATGATGGTGAAGAACGATCTGGAAATCGAAACCGCTCGTCTACGCAGTTAAGTGTTAACCCTCTAGGGGGTAATCAAGCACGCCGTCAATCATTGATTCGGCATCAGGTATTGCACCGGCATTCATACGTGCTCGAAACGCATAAGAAAACACCGCAAGTGCAACCGTTGAACCGGCCACAAGGCCAAGTTCGACGCGCAAGAACAAGTCATCAGACGCAACTGTTGTAACAACAAGAAAGCCAATCATGGCTGATAGCCAGCCGGCTGCAACGAATTTATGGCCTTGCAATGCAATGACGCCTTGTGACACTGCCAAGGCAAGCATGTACATGCCGCTCGCAAGCGCCAGCAAGGTGAGTGTGCGCCGATCAAGTCCGCCTTCATACACCATCGTAAGAATTGGTGGCCCAAGAAGGAATGAACCGACGGTGCCAAGTACGGCAACTGCGGTAACTACTTTAAGAAGTAGGGAAAATCCTTCACGGAATTCGGCAAGGTCGCCTTTAGCTGCAAGACGCGCGAGTCGTGGCAAAAGTGCAGCCTGTACTGCTTGAAACAAGAACAGAGGAACGCGAGATAGCAGCACTCCGTTTCCGAACGCAGTTACCTTTTCGGCATCGCTGGCATTGGCTAGGAAATCAACACCAAGCGGGCCTGCATTTACTAGCGCCGCAGCCATGATGGTTCCTAACAACAACCAACCAAGGTTCGGTGTAATTTCTGCGTACGTGGCTGGCGGTCCATCATCAGTTTTCGTTTCTCCGCGCACAAAGACAACACCAGCAGCGATGATCGGTGAGACAGCAACGGCAAGTGCATAAGCCCCAACGCTTGTTACTCCGAATTGCCATAGCAATACACAGGCAGTGATGCGAACTAGACCATCAACTGCCATCACGGTGCCATACGCAGCGAATCGACCTGATCCGGAGGCGATACCGCGAGCCATGTGCATCGGTGCATAAAAACAAATTGTCAGGACAAGCGAGAGAGTGACTACCCAATGTCCGTCGAACATGTCAGAGGTGAGCCACGAAGATGAGAATGCAATGGCAACTATGAGAATTGTTGCGAGCCCGATTGTCAAAGGCAACATGCGCTGCACGACGGGACGGCCACCCTTGCCTAGTGCGCGACGATGAGCAATTGCGCGACCAAGTTCTTGTTCCACAGGCATGAAAAACCCTGGTACCAAAGCAAACGTTGTGAACCACAACGCGACGATTGGTTTGAAGTCTTCTTTGCCAAGCGCAAGCTGGCCAATTTTGAAGAACGCGTACGACGTAAAGCCCGAAACAAATAAACCAATGCCTACTGGGACGGTTCCTTCAGGCAACGGAATACGAGAAGTCTTCTCTGTTGTTTCGCCATCTGACACGGGATGAAGGTTAGTTGCAGTGACAGTGGTGCGCCCTATGGCGTAGTGAATCCCTATTGAGCGGTGTTGTTGCGAGCCTTCATAGCGTCGAACAACTCAACGCGGCGCACTTGAAGCTTCTGGAAACCGAGAACTGCGAATCCGACAGCGGTGTAGCCAATTTCGGTTGCTTGCTTCACCACAGGGTTCTGAAGAACTGCTGATGGGTTCAGACGAGAGAGGTCAATTGCGGTGAGATCAATTGAGTGCAATGAAGGAAGAGAGATCTTTGACAAGTCCACTTTTGGAAGATGGTTGATTCCAGGAATGGTGATATTCGGAAGAGTGATGTGGGGGAACGAAATTTTGTTCATGCTTCAAGAGTACCCACAAGTGCTTACTTTTGCAAGCATTGAGCAAACACTGCTGGTGCTAGGAAATCGGGGGCCAAGACCCTGCTGCCCATGGGGTTAGCACTGGTGCCACTAGCCTCGCTACGGCGTGACAGAGCCTCAGGTTGTTTCTTCCTTACCCCCAGTCGTGGCCGTCATGGTCGTACACGAGAGGGGCGAATGGCTAGCAGAGTCCCTTCAGGGCCTTGCTGGTCAGAATTACAACGCCCTACAGAGCCTGGTGTTGGTCACGGGGGTGGAAGATGACCCCATCTCGCGTGAGATTCTCGACGTGGTCGCCACAAATTTGCCCGCCGCTGTGGTGCGGTTCCTCGGCGGAAACCCAGGGTTCGGGGCAGCATGTAACTCGGTCCTCAATCTGGTTGATGGCAATAGTGGGTTGTTTTGTTTCCTCCACGATGACGTAGCGCTTGCGCCTGATGCAATCAGCCGTCTTGTTGAAGAGCTGTACAGATCAAATGCTGGCGCTGTCGGACCAAAGCTTGTGTACTGGGACGATCCGCGCATGATTCAAAGTGTCGGCATAGCTGTTGACCGATTCGGAAATAGTTTGCCCATTGCAGATGATGGTGAGCTAGATCAGGAACAACACGATGCAGTGCAAGACGTGTTCATTGTTTCGTCTGCGTGCATCATGGTTCGCGCAGATCTCTTTGCAACCATTAACGGATTCAATCCTGATCTTCCAGGTGCCGGTGCTGATCTGGATTTGAGTTGGCGATTGCATGCCACGGCTGCGCGAGTAATGGTGGTGCCGAGCGCTGTTGGTCGTCACCGTGAGAACTCTTCTCAATCAGTAAATAATGCCGATGGTGCAGATCGTTTCCTTGAGAACGAAATAGTTCGAGTCAGAACAGTTGCTTCTCTAACGTCGGCACAACAGTTGCTAACCACCGTTGTACAAATGGGGGTTTTTACTCTGTCGCGGTTCTTTTTGCTGATGGCGACTGGCCGTGTGCGCCGGGCAATAGATGAAATGCGCGCATTGCTGCTGTTGCCATTTGGCGTTGTTGAAATTCGTGAACGTCGTGACGCCATGTCTGCTCACCGTGCGGTTTCTGGTGTTGAAGTACGTGCATTGCAATTACCGGGTAATGCCTACCTCGCAAATTTCTTGCGTCGTCGCGCCGCTCAAGCGGGTCAAGCCCAGGCACAATCAGCTGGTAAATCACGAGAAGCAACTCCACGCAGTGCATACGTTTTGTGGGGCATGCTCGCCGCAATCTTTTTTGTAGGTTCGCGACAACTGTTGTTGAACGGTGTTGTTGCGGTAGGGCAAATGGCGCCTGTCACTGCATCCATGGGCGAATTGATTCGTTCGTACGCGTCGGGTTGGTGGGCGGCTGGTTTCGGCCAAGTTTCTGCCGCCCCAACAGGGTTTGCAATTCTCGCTACAAGTGCGCTGAGCACTTTTGGAAATATGGGGCTTCTGCACACGCTTCTTGTCGTGTTATTGCCTGTTTCGGGCTGGCTTGGCGTATGGCGTTTTGCATCGGTTCTCGGTACACGTGCAGCGCGCATCGCAGCCACTGCTGCTTACGCTGCAGTTCCTTTACCATATGCGGCGATTTCATCTGGTCGATGGGGTGCACTACTGATGTACGCAACATTGCCCTGGATGGTCCATTTGTTGCGCATGTTGGTCGGTCACGCAGACATTGATGAAGAGTTGTCAGAAGAATTAATGGCGGTCGCTCCTGCTGCGTTGTGGCGCAAATGGTTCGCAAGTCTGGTGCTGCTGATGGGGACAGTTATTGCGTTCGAGCCTTCAGTCGTCCTGATTATTCCTCTAGTCGCACTTATTTTTACTGTGGTCAGTGTCGTGCATGGCACGAAATTGAAATGGGCTGCACGTTGGGTGATTGTTACTTCTGCAGTTGTTGTGTCTGGTGTGGTTCTCAATCTTCCGTGGGCCGGAACATATATTCGTTCTGGTTGGTGGGAAGCAATTACCGGAGCACCGGTTGAGTCTGGTCGCAATATCGGTCTGATCGGCTTGGCAACGTTCCAAGTTGGTGGCTTCGTATTGTCATCTGTCACCATCACGTTGTACGCCGTTGTTGTCGGGGCCGTGTTGCTAGTGCACGGGGTCCGGTCTGGATGGGTGTTGCGAGGTGCAAGCCTTGTTGCATTCGGCCTAGCTGTCGCCATTCTTGATGATTCAGCCCTGCTGCCAGTACATCTTCCCGAACCAGCAATCTTGTTAGTTCCCGTGGCCTTTGGAATTGCAATTTGTGCAGGCGCTATGGGCGCAGCACTCGTTGTTGATTTGCGACGGGCGCGGTTCGGTTGGCGTCAACCAATCAGTGCGGTTGTTGCGCTTGCTTTTGCAATTGGTCTCGTGCCGGTTTCGATTAACGCCTTAAATGGAAGTTGGAGTCAGCCATCACTAGCGCTTCCACAACTCTTGACGCAGTTACCTGATGCGCAATCGTCAGGGGAGTATCGCACCATGTTCATTGGTGACACCCGTGTATTGCCTGGTGCTCCCTTGAATTTTGGTTGGGGTATTTCATATTCGGTTGTGAATGGTGGAGCACCCACATTGGAAGAACTATGGGAAACCCCACCAACACGCGCGCGCGACAACGCGGTTGCAGCTTTGTACGGAATTGTGCGTGGCCAAACAGCGCGCGCGGGGCGATTGCTTGCACCGCTATCTGTTCGGTTCATTGTTGTGCCAATCATCGACGGAGGTCAATCGACGCGTCGTGACCCAATTACGGCACCGCGTGGATTAGTTGACTCGTTGTCACGACAACTTGACCTACGTCGTCTTTATGCTTCTCCGGATCTTGTGATCTTCGAAAATGCCTCATGGGTGCCCGTGCGTTCAATGTTGACGGCCTCAGGTGCCGCGAGCAGTCAACTTGCTGGTGCGACCTCAATGATCGCCACAGATATCTCGGGTGCCACACCGCTGCCAACTCAGACGCGACCTGAAGGTGCAATTGAAGCTGATGTGAAGCCAGGCACTCTTCATCTTGCGGTTCCATTTAGTACTCATTGGAAGCTCACTTTGGATGGCAACAAAATAGAGGCACGTCCAGCTTTTGGTTTGACCAATGCTTACGACATTGCAAGTGCAGGACGTATTCGATTGGGCTTTGAGTCGAGTCTTATTCACTCAATTTCTGTGCTGCTTCAATTTGCTGCATGGTGTGTTGTTGCCTTCTTTGCATTGGTGCGCCCACGTCGACGTTCTCGTAAGAATTCTTCGACGCCAGCAATTGTCGATGCTCCGGTCATGAGATTTGTGAGCGAGGATTCGCAGTGAAGTTGTTACGTCGGGCCGTTGCCTTTGTTCTTCTTGCCGCAGTAAGTGCGGTCGTTGTAATTGTGGATCGTCATTCAGGAAAAGAATCTGTGGGTGCGTCATCTGCCATTGTTGAATTTGCCGGTTTCCCACAAGCATCTGACGGAACTCGAATAAGTACATCGTGGTTTTGCCCAGGTGCAGCGGCGGGCGACGGGATCAGCAGTGCTTCTATTGTTGTCGTTAATCCCAGTGATGCCGACATAACAGCCACACTGAACTTCTTTAGTGATTCGCCATCTGACGCGGAAACGATCACTGTGCCCGCGCGTTCTCGGAAAGAAGTTGATGTTCTGCGAGGGAGAACAGTTGGAATTGTTGTTCCAGTCGTAGAAATAATCGGATCAATTGGTTCAGTCGAGCAAGAACTAATTTATGCTGCTGGCGACGTAACGTCTCAATGTGTTTCACAAACCTCGAGCACATGGTATTTCGCAGATGGGTTTACTGCAGAAGGTTCAACACAGCGATTGGTGCTGACAAATCCGTATCCTGAAACTGCAGTAGTGAATGTCTCGTATACAACAACGAGCGGTCGTAGAACTCCTGCCTCATTGCAAGGAATCATTCTTAACGCTCGTTCATCGCGCAGTATTTCTCTTGTCGAGGCTGGTGCTCAAAACGAAGCCCGGCTAGCAGTTGAAGTTGTGGCTTCTACGGGCCAGATAATCGCATCACGTATTCAGCATTATTTGGGTGCAGGTCGACTCGGATACTCCACCACTGTCGGCACACCAATGGCGTTGCGTGACTGGTGGTTTACGTCTGGTCGCACGGGATCAATGGTGTCTGAATTACTGATGGTGTTTAATCCGTCAGATTCTCCAGCACAAGTGAATGTTTCTTTCTTTGGGCCAGGGATCACCAATGGACTCGGCGTTGACCAAACCTCCAAAGCTGCAGCACCATCAACTGCAATTGATGTTCCCGCTGGCGGAATAGTTGCTATCAATACCGATGCCATTGCAGACTTGCCAAAAGGCGACCATGCGATGCTGGTGTCGGCTGTAAACGATGTGCCGGTGGTTGTGGAACATGTACTAAGTCAACGGGTCGGTGGAAGTTCATTTACCGCAATCACAAACGGAATTCCTGGTGGCTTAGTTTCTCAGAAATGGCGAATTCCAAGTGGACTATTGAACGGTGCGCGAAATGCCTTGTCGGTTGTAAACACAACTGGCGTTGAAGGAACCTTTACGGTGTCGGCGAGTGGTCCCGGTGGAGAAGTGGAATTACCGCTACTTGTTGATGTTGTTCTGGGCGCAGCATCGGTAATCAGTATTGACGTACCCGCGGATGTAAAAGATGGTGAAGTGACAATTACTGCGACAGTTCCTGTAGCGGTGCAACGGCGCACTACTCGAGGTCACGGATTGGTCGGTTTCGGAATAGTGGGAGCGCTTCCCATAAGGTCTCGGTGATGGTTCGAATTCTCACGGTTGTGGGCGCAATGATTGTTGC
>CALPPK020000021.1 GCA_943325435.2 Bifidobacterium breve | reverse complement strand
GTGCATTGGCACAGACACTATTCCAATGCAGCTGCCACCACAGGGGTGACTTCTTCAATGGGGTCTTCATGAACATCAACCCATTGGATTCGCGGGTCACGGCGAAACCAACGATCTTGACGAACAGCGAATTGCTGGGTGCGCAAAATGGTGGCAGCCACCGCTTCGTCTAGCGACCAGCGCCCCTCGAGGTGTTCGATCATCTCCTTGTACCCAAGAGCCTGGCGAGCAGTGAACGCAAGCCCATTGGGCTCTGCCAGAAGGGAACGAACTTCTTCAACAAGCCCCCGCTCCATCATGATGTTCACCCTTTGGGCAATACGTGCTCGAAGAACGTCGCGGTCCCAGCGCAATCCGATCAAGGTTGTTGATGTGGGGCTATACGAACCAATTCCTTCGCCGAACGAACTGAACTTCTCTCCACTACCGAGGCACACTTCAAGAGCGCGAATAAGTCGACGGCGGTTGTTCGGATCCATTTTTGTGGTTGCTTCAGGGTCGAGAGCAAACAACTGAGCAAACAATCCCTCAGTATCTTCGTTCGCCTCTAACTCGGCTCGAATTTCTGGAAATTCGCCAGGCATATCTAAGCCATCAACAATGGCGGTCACATATAAACCAGTTCCGCCAACTACCAATTCGGCGGCTCCAGCATCTGCAATTGCTTGGCGCGCAACAGCAACGTCTTCCATATATCTAGCCACTGTGTAGCGCTCGCTTGGCTCGGCAACATCAAGACAATGATGCGAAATCAACGCCTGGTCAGCTGCCGATGGCTTTGCAGTTCCGACATCCATTCGCTTGTACACCTGCATGGAATCTGCAGCGATGACATGCACTGAACCCTTTGGTTGCAATGCTGCAGCGGTCATTGCTGCGTCACTTTTTCCACTTGCTGTTGGCCCAAGAACAACAACCGACTTACGAATTGTCATGCAACTATTCCGACACCACAGGAATACGGATTTTGTGGGTAGCCATTTGAAGAACCTCAACTAAGAAACCCGTGAGGAAATGCGGCGCTGCTTTTGTGATTTCAACTGTGGTGTACGTACCAGGACGAAGAGCTACATCGGAACTGAAGTGCACCAACTTGTATTGACGAGTACGGCCTGAATACACATTCGGGTTACGGCGGCTAGGCCCTTGCACCACTACTTCTTCAATTCGCCCAATACGTGCTTCGTGCTTAATCAACGCCGAATGTTCAACAACAACCTTCAATCGATCAAACCGGTCAGACACGATGGCAGGGTCAATGAAGTGTTCTGTCATGTCAGCTGCTTGCGTACCTTCGCGCGGCGAAAAGATGTATTCAAACGTGTTATCAAACATTGCCTCTGCGGCAATCTCCAATGTGCACTGGAAATCTGCTTCGGTCTCCCCGGGGAACCCAACAATGATGTCGGTGGTAACAGACAAATCAGGAATCAATCGTCGTGCATCGGCAAGACGTTCCATGTATCGCTCTGCTGTATAGCCACGGTGCATTAATGACAGCACACGATCTGAACCCGACTGCAATGGGTAATGCAAGTGCTCACATACGGCTGGTGTGTTCGCCATGGCTTCCAAAACATCAACGCGCATATCTTTCGGATGCGGACTGACATAACGCACCCGACGAATTCCTTCTACATCTCCTGCTGCACGTAGCAAGTCGGCAAACAGTGGCTGTACGCGACCATCTGAACCAGCTTGACGTTCCGCCAATGTGATGTCGCGTCCGTAACTATTCACATTCTGACCAAGCAGTGTCACTTCAGTGACACCAGTTGATGCCAACTGCGCGACTTCGCCAATGACATCGGCAAACGGTCGACTAATTTCACGTCCACGTACAGCCGGAACAATGCAATAGGCGCACGAGTTATCGCAACCTATTTGAATGGTTACCCATGCGTTGTATGTGGTCTCACGACGAACTGGAAGTGCACTGGGGAACAAGGTGTAATCATCAAGCACTGCTTCATCAAGAATCTCCGTGATTGGTCCGTGCTCTATGGAATGGTTCAACAATTCGGTTGTGCGGTGCACATTATGAGTCCCCATCACCACATCAACCCACGGAGCTTTCTGCGCCACCACGTTTTTGTCTTTTTGAGAAAGACAACCGCCAATCACAATGCGGCGTCCCTCTTTTGCGGCCTTCCACTTGCGCGGATGGCCGAGTGTTCCGTACAACTTGTTGTCGGCGTTCTCACGAATACAGCAGGTATTCAAGACAACAACATCAGCCTCGTCATCGGTCTCCACCCGCTCCATGCCGTCGGCTTCAAGAAGGCCCGAAATGCGCTCTGAGTCGTGCGCGTTCATCTGGCACCCAAACGTGTGCACTACATATGAAGTTGGCTGTACTCCGGTCACGCCACGAAGGCTACCGAGAACGACTCTGCACTAAGCCTTTGCCACCGTGGAAGAGGCATAGACCCATTTCCCGGCCTTCTTGGCCTGCAACATCACAGATAATCGTTGACCTTTAGATGATTTAGCCGAAAGAGTCGTGACCACTGATTTTGACTTACCAATGACGGCGGCTGCAGTGATCTTCTTACTTCCCGAACCGACCTTTGAGGCAATTGAACTTACGACTACCCGACATGAGGATTTTGCACATGCAGCAGCTGAAACTTTCAGCGTGATCATTGCCTTTGAACCAACACGCTTAGTGGTGATTTTTGCGGAGGTCTTTGATTTCACAGAAAATGTCGCGGGCGCAACAGAAGAACCAAATGCACGGACGCCTGAAGTTGATACCGCTGCGACAAAGCGAATGTCGGGGATAGTTACTAACCAACCGTCAATGCCCTGTAGGTCCGCTGTCCAGCGAGTCCACGTGATAGCACCCTGCGTACCACCATCAGTTCGTGCCAAGTTCAGAGCGCCTGTTTGAAATTCAGCAGTAGCCACAACTTCAGGCGTAGCCCCATAGAAGTTCAACAACGATGCATCAGACAACACTGCGCTTAGCGAGGCAGCATTTGCAGTTCCGTCGCTCCATGTCTGAGGTGCAGATACACCGTAAGTCATCTGTGGTGTTTCTCCTGGCTGCACCATCAACGATCCCATGTACGAACGAGTACTGCTGAAAAGAGCGCCGGTAAAGATCTCATCGAGCGTGTTATCCAAGCTCAAAGTCAGACTGGCAGACAATGTCTCGTGGGTATTTTGGGAATACGAGCAAGCCTGAACAGGTACTTGCGAGCAACCAACTTGTTGTGTTCCCTGCATAACTACAGGCGTCAGAGTTGGCTTAATTCGAAGACGAACCGTTGCAGCGTCAGTTCCCAGATTTGCTGTATTCCAATACGTCGGCACACCGCTTGCCCAACTCCAACGAAGAGTACGCCCCAATGTGTTCAGGTTCAGCGTGATATCAAATTCTGTGTCAGCCGTAACAGGTGTTAGCAAATTATTGGCGATGCTGAAATCTGAGCCCAATTGGCCCGGCTGAATTTGGTAGCCCACGGTCACACCGATGCGATTTGGTGTTGCATAGCAAACACCTTGTGCAGGTGATTGACCCGTTCGGCACAAGTTTGAAGGAGAGATTGCAACCGCGATTCGACCCATCGGCACATTTGTTTCTGCAGTTGCGGTGCCATTGGTAATGACGGGCGTTGATACGCCGCCGTTGATAACGGATAGCGCCGTCACGTATGGCCTGGCCGCCACCCCACCTGTCATATTTACCCAAGTTGCATTTTGTGTCGAAGGTGCATCGAGTTGAGATTGATCAGGCATACCAGTGTTCGGTGGCGACGCTGCACTGACATGTGAGGCACTGACCAAGAGTGAGCCAAGAACTGTGGCTGTGATTAATAGACGCTTCATAGGTGACCATGCCTTGATTGAAGAATTTTCTACAAGGTAACACGCCGACACGAACACTGAAACAACCCCTCGGGCCTAAATAAGTTAGATCCCGGAAACCCCAAAGGGCCGAGTCCCTGGGAGAGGACTCGGCCCTTATGAGAAAGCGGCAGCTCGGTTGTGCGAAGAGCTAATCGAGTTCGATTGGCTCTTCGTCTTTGGCAGAGAACTCCGCGTCTTCTTGACCATTGAGACCGGCGATGGCACGGATTTTTTGTTCCATGTCCATCATGATCTCAGGGTGGTCATGCAAGAAGTTCTTTGCGTTCTCACGTCCCTGGCCCATTTGCTCACCTTCATAGGTGAACCATGCGCCGGACTTCTTGGCAATTGCCATTTCGACTGCGAGGTCGAGCAATGCACCTTCGCGGCTGATGCCGTGACCGTACATAATGTCGAACTCTGCTTGACGGAATGGTGGTGCAACTTTGTTCTTCACTACTTTGACGCGAGTACGTGAACCGACAACTTCGGCACCATCTTTGATGGATTCGATTCGTCGAATATCAAGGCGAACTGAAGAGTAGAACTTGAGTGCGCGGCCACCAGGTGTTGTTTCAGGAGAACCGAACATAACGCCGATTTTTTCGCGTAACTGGTTGATGAAAATACACACAGTGTTTGACTTGTTGAGGTTGGCGGTGAGCTTGCGCAATGCCTGACTCATAAGACGAGCCTGAAGTCCCATGTGGCTGTCACCCATGTCGCCTTCAATTTCTGCACGTGGTGTAAGAGCAGCAACCGAGTCGATAACCACAACGTCAAGTGCACCGGAACGAATAAGCATGTCGACAATTTCGAGAGCTTGTTCACCAGTGTCTGGCTGTGAGATCAACAGTTGATCAATGTCGACGCCAATAGCTTTTGCGTACACAGGGTCCATTGCGTGCTCAGCGTCGATGTAGGCACAGATGCCACCATTGCGCTGGGCCTCTGCAACAACGTGCATGGCAAGAGTTGACTTACCAGAGGATTCTGGTCCGTAGATTTCAACAACACGGCCGCGTGGCAAGCCACCAACTCCGAGTGCGAGGTCGAGGGGCAAAGCGCCGGTTGGGATGGCTTCGATGGTCATCGAGCTCTTTTCCCCCATGCGCATGATGGAGCCCTTCCCGTATTGCTTATCGATCTGGGCGAGAGCCGCATCAAGGGCCTTATCGCGTTCTGGGGTTGGAGTGGTCATGTGAGTGCCTTTCGGGTTTTCCACTAGCGGTTGCTGTTGGAATGACGGACTGTACGTAATGGGTGTGTTCGAACAACAACACTGTAACTACGAACACCTGTTCGGTCAAGCATTGTCGCCCAATTTCATGTGTACGGGGCAATCCCCCTATTGGCAAGGGTGAAATACCCCAGGCAACTGGCTACGCCAGGGCGCGTTTATCAAGCCACTCTTGGGCTTGAGCGAAATCTTCGGCCGTGGGCGACCGGAATGTGATGTCTATTGCGAACCAGACCGTATAGGTCAGTGGGTAGCCGAGGGTAGGCACAAAGACGGCCAATGATCCCGCGATCAGCAAGAGGGGCACAAGCGCAACTCCGGTGGCAACCGAAATAATCATCCACGCAATGATCGAGCCAAAGGTCATGAAAACACCCATGGTGGCTGCGCCTAATTCAAAACCTTCGTAACCGCGTTCGCGACTGAGACCGCACGTTTGGCAGTTATCAGTTTTTGTGTACCACGTTGTAAAAAACGCACCTTTGCCACCGCACCAAGCACATTGGCGCAAGAGACCGCGAAGAAGTTTCTTCGGCAATGATGGTGTTTTCTGACTATGCAGTGAGTTCGTCAACAAATTCTCCGAAAATAGTGGCGTATTGAAGAGCTTCTTCTTCGGTGTGCACAACAGATATTAGCCATTGTTCATCAAGTCCTGGCGGAAGGATGATTCCGCGGTTAATACCGTGAATCCATTGCGCATATGCAATGTCAAAATCTGTCGCTTTGTAATCGCGATAGTTCTTCACTGCTTCTGTCGACCAGGTGACGCAACCTTTTGCACCGAACTGCACAGTGTGCGCCGGAAGACCTGCGTTATCAATAATGGAACCACACGCTTCTATCAACAGTGCATTACGCGCAACAGTTGCGGCCGTAACTTCCTGTGTGCAGACATCTGCAAGAACAGTTTTAGCAACAGCCATTACGAGTGGGTTTCCGTTATACGTACCCACGTGAACAACTTTGCCGCTTTCAATCTGACCCATGCATTCAAGCGTTCCGCCAAATGCACCAACTGGCAAACCACCGCCGATGCTCTTTGCCAAACACACCATGTCTGGTTGCACATCAAGAGCGCCTGTTGCTCCGTTCCAACCAGCAGTGATACCGGTCTTCACTTCATCAAAAATCAACATGGTTCCGTGCTCGCGAGTAATGCGACGAACGTCTTCCAAATATCCAGGTTGTGGCAAGCAAATACCAATGTTTTCCATCACTGGTTCAACAATAAAACAAGCAACATCGTTTCTAGATAACGCACGCTCTAGGGCCTCTGCATCATTGAACGGAATAACAATTGTGTCGCGAACGACAGCATCGGTAACACCAGCACTTGATGGCACAGACAACGGATTATCTGCGGGTCCTGCGAAACGAAGATCAGGCTTCTGCGACACCATGACGACGTCATGATGGCCGTGATATCCGCCTTCAACTTTGACAATCTTGTCGCGACCAGTAACACCTCGCGCAACACGAATGGCATCCATGGTGGATTCTGTTCCGGAGTTTGTGAATCGCCACAATGGCAAACCAAAACGATCACGCAACAGTTCCGCAACATCTGCAGTTATTTCAGCTGGCGAAACAAACAATGTTCCACTGTCGAGTTGAGTCTCGATTGTCTTACGAACAAGTGGGTTCACATGACCAGAAAAGAGCGCACCAAAGCCCATGCTGAAGTCAATAAGTTTGTTTCCGTCAACGTCAGTCATCCAGGCACCCTGTGCCTTAGCGATAACGATTGGATGTGGGTCATACGCCTGCAAACTTGATGGCACACCGAGGGGAAGCACCTTCTTTGCCCTCGCGTTGGCCGCCTGGGAACCAGGCGTTTTTTCAACGTATGTACGCAACTCACGCTGCGTAATTTGCTTGGCTCTGTCTGCCAAGTTGTGGTGCAACGTGGGATTCGTTGCTGACATTGGTATCACCCCGATTAGCGGTTAACCCCATACTACTCGCCTTTTTCAGTACCTGCGAGAAAACCAAGTTTCTCTATAGAAGTTGGGACTCTGCTCTCCACATGGCACACTTGTTATACGCATGGTGGGCGTAGCTCAGTTGGTTAGAGCGCTAGGTTGTGGTCCTAGAGGCCGGGGGTTCGAATCCCCTCGTTCACCCCACATCGTGGGCCGGTATCGATTCAGATACCGGCGGCACGAATTCCTCATTGGGAATACATGGCCTTGTCGCCTAGTGTTGAACCTCGTAACGCGCCTTTAGCTCAGCTGGTAGAGCAACGGACTCTTAATCCGCAGGTCCTGGGTTCGATCCCCAGAGGGCGCACCAAAAACAAAGGCCCGAGCATTACGCCCGGGCCTTTATCGTTTTTAGAAGTCGTTACTAATGAGATCAGCCAACAACCACCGTAAGTGTTGTTGTACGCGCCTTCTTCTTTGAATCCGTGTAGGTGACCTTCACATTGCACACGCCCGCAGCAGTTGTTTTCACCTGTGTCTTTGTCACAGAACATGCCCGAACACTTGCCTTCTTCGGCACAACGAACGCGACTTTGGTGACCTTTTTCAAACCAAGCAGTGCAACTGCTCGCTTGGTTGAAATCACTGTATTCACTTTCGTCGTTGGGCTCTGAGAAGCAGGCAATACCGCAGCTATCGCCGTTGCAGGGTCAACAGCTGGAGCACTGTTTGCAGACGCCACTTCACGTGCGGTAGCGAGTGCTTCGGTGCGGCCTTCCTTCTTTGCTGCATCAATCAGTGCCTGAATCTCTTCTGGAGACAGCGGCTTAGTAGTTGAACCACCAAGAGCGGCAATTGTTTTAGCCTTCTGCTCAGGCGTGAATAACTCGATCAAAAACGGAAGAGTTTCTCCAAATTGTTCATCAGTTAAGCCTGCAATTTGTTCATTAGCGTTACCTTCAGGTTGTTCACAATCTTCACAAATTGAGTCATCAACAATCGGTGCTGGACCACCAAAGGATTCCGGAATCGTGATCGTGTTATCCCAGTTTCTACCCCACGAAGTGACGTTGCCTTTCTGGTCACTAGCAAGAAACGCATCGTTTCCAGCTGAAATCACAAGGATCGGACTATCTACTGGGGCAATGACAAGGTCCTGTTCAAGAACATCGGAATAATCCTCTTTCATACCCCAAATAACAAGCGAACCGTCCACGATTGCGACCGCATTGGAATCAGTAAGCGCGATGGCTGTGACATTTTCAAGCGATTCCTTCGCAGTCAAAAATTCAGGACACGAACCCCACCAAGACAGTTCTCCGTCTTTTGTTGCAGCAACCGAACACGTTGCGTTAGCAGCAATAGCAACGACATTTTTCAACCCTGCGGGTGGTGTTGCCTTACCGTCATTGTTGTCGCCCCAACCAACAACAGACCCTTTCGAGGTGATGCCAAGAATGTGTGTGAGTCCACCAGCGAGAGACACAATCCGCTCAA
This sequence comes from Bifidobacterium breve, assembly GCA_943325435.2. Next base: position 853 of record CALPPK020000021.1, on the reverse strand, counting down.
GATTTGCTGGCTTTTCAATCAACTTTCCAACAGGAGCAGTATGGGCACCCCACTCGAAAACGCGACCATCATTGCGCAATGCAGCCGAGTATGAATACCCAGCAACAACCTGCACAGCATTTGTGATGTCCGGGATATTGGTCTGTCCGACGCTGTATTCGCCCCAACCAACTACCGAACCAGATCGTGTAATTCCTAAGCCATGGCGGCCGCTAGTGGCAATTGATACCAACTCAGCGTCAGTCGGACTCCAGTCATACGTCAGATTTGTTGCGATTCCTTGCTCAGAAAGAGCAATGGCCTCAGCGCCGCCCATCGCAATCGGCATGGTTCGCAGATTCTCACCATCAAGTAACGGCGGCAAAGTCGTCTGCCCAAACACGTTGTAGCCGAATGCGTACGCATTACCCACATCATCAAGAAGAAGCGAGTGGTATTCACCCGCGCCTACAGCAGTAAATCTCGTACCACCATTCTTCAACACAGGAACTCTCGTCTGCCCAAACGCGTTGTAACCAAAGGCATACCCATTACCCACATCATCAAGCAAAAGCGAATGGGACGCTCCACCAGCCACAGAAGTGAACTTCTTACCACCATTCTTCAACACAGGAACATTCGTCTGCCCAAACGCGTTGTAACCAAAGGCATACGCATTACCCACATCATCAAGTAAAAGCGAATGGGACGCTCCCGAAGCGACAGCCGAGAACTTCGAAGCACCATTCTTCAACGCAGGAACATTCGTCTGCCCAAACTCGTTGTAACCAAAGGCATACGCATTACCCACATCATCAAGCAAAAGCGAATGGAACCCACCACCAGCCACAGAAGTGAACTTCTTACCACCATT
>CALPPK020000020.1 GCA_943325435.2 Bifidobacterium breve | reverse complement strand
TGTCATTGCCATCTGGCTGCACGAACATTGGTCGTATATAAACGATTCCTTTACCAACAGGTACCAGTTGCAAGTCTCCGTACGTGACGCGCGATCCGCGTTGATCAAGCGGAGTAATTGTCTGCGAAATGGCAGGTTCGCTTTCAAACTGTGCTGACACAGTTGCGGGCCCTGCTGGCAGTGGTGACTTAATGTCGTACACCGTGATATTTCCATATGTCTTTGGCTCACTCGACACCACCATCATCGAACGCAATTCTTTTCGGCTGTCATCAGCTGAGAACGGAACAAACGGACGAACCATTGAGAATTGACCAATGTCGGTTTTTGCATTGGGTTCATGGAAGATTGAGAAATACGGGCTGAAACGTTCAACTGATGAGTCTGTGGCATTAATTGAATCAACGGGTGTAACGCCAGTCGCAGCAGTTCCGAGCGACGTCGTTCCCGACGAGGTTTCCGGGGCATTTGCTGGAGCCTGAGAAACGCTCCACGCCGCATCACGGTTGAAGAACAGTGTTGCATCATCAAATTGGTAACGACCGAACATGTTCGTCTGCACGCGGAACAAATCTTCCGGATACCTGAAGTGTGCTGACAATTCAGCAGGAACAGTTGACTTCTTTGCAAACAAGTCTGGGAATGCGGAATTCCACATGAGTGCAATCGGGTCCTTTGTATCCATCAGATACAAAGTCACCTTGCCTGTGTACGCATCAACTACTGCTTTGACACTATTGCGAACATAGTTGAAGGAATGATTCAGTCCGCTGCCTGCTGTGAGCTGTGAAACGTTTGCTGACTCGGCATACGGGTAACGATTTGTCGTAGTGAATGCATCAAGCACCCATTTCACTTCACCATTAACAACCACTGCATATGGGTCGGCATCTAAGTGAAGGAACGGAGCAATCTTTGCGACGCGCGAACGCACATCACGTTGCAACAGGATTTGAGAATCTTTCGTGATGAGATTTGAGCCGAAGAGGTTGAACTCACCAAAGTTCACTGCAAGGGCAACACGTCGAATAAAGCTATTGACTTTGATTCCCCCATCGCCAACAAATGATGTCTGATTTCCGCCTGGACACGCTTGTTCTTTTTGAGAACTCTTTACAACTGCGTATTCGCCTAAACGATCGCCAAAGTAAATCTGAGGCTTTGTCACTTTGAGATCAATGTAGGAAGGACGTCCGTCTTCCGTAGCCAGGCTGGCAGGAGCCGCAATCAGTCCGCAACCATGGGTGTATATGAGATGTCGCGACACCCACGTGCGGTTCGGAATACCAGCAGTGTTCAGCTCGCGTGCTGCTACCAACACCTGTTGCACGCGGCCATCAATCGAGTACCTATCAACGTCAAGATCATTGACTGTGTAGAACGATGTCAAACCTTGGTCAAGCGCAAAACGATCAAGCATCTGCGCTGGATCAAGTTGTCGCACATCGCGAAGAGCTGCATCATTTTTTAGAATGTCAGCGGTACTAATCGAACTAAATGTTGTTTCTTTACGGGTTACGTCTCCGATTCCCATTGCAGCCTTAGTGGCGATGATGTTGCGCTGAATGAATGGCAACTCACGAGTGCTGACGTTTGGCTGAACAACGAATCGTTGAATAATTGCCGGATACACCGTGCCGACTGCCAATGCGACAACGACCCATAGTCCGATTGCAAGAACTGGCAATCGCCAACCCTTCTGACGAATATTCCACAACAACAATGCAGTAACCGCAAGTGATACCAACACCATCAGGTTTAGTGCTGGTAGTTGTGCGTTTACATCGGTGTACAAAGCGCCACGTACTACGCCACGTGTTGATGAAGTCAATTGATACTTCGACAACCAGTAATCAGCTGCACGCAGAAGTGTGCCGATAGCAAGAAGTACTGACAAATGAACTTTGGCTTGCGACGTCACTCGTTGAACACGATCTTGAGGACGAATACTTCCATTGATGAAATGGAATGCGGTGGTGATGATTGTGACGAGAACTAAAGCACCAAAAGACCACGCCACAACGAACTGTGCGAATGGCAAACGAAACACGTAGAAACCAACATTGGCTTTAAACAGCGGATCGCCGACTGAAAAGGCTTGTCGATTGCGAAACATTGTCCACTCTTGCCATTGGCTAGAAGCAGGTAGTCCGAGCATGAAAGCAATAAGTACGGCTAATGCGATTCGCAATTTTCCGCGACTTTTCGCAGTTAGTTCTCGGATACGAATGACAGTCTGGTCTTCTGGGGTATTTGGCAGAGTCAGAGGCGCGAGACGATCTGCAATGAGAAGGTTGACCCAAAGAAATAGAAAACAACCAACTGTAAACACGCCGACAAGCTGAGCTTTGCTTAGTAAAACTGCCCAGTACACATCACTGCGACCAACACTGTTGAACCACAACACGTTCACGTAGAACGATGACATTGCTTTTGCGCTGAACAACAGCAGCAAAACGAGTCCGACTACAACGGAAACTGCAATTCGGCCACGAGATGGCTTACCGAAGTTAGGAAGTCGAAATACAGGGCCAGTAGGGCCGCCAGGAAGGTCTGATGAGTTACGCACGCATCAGGACGCTAGTCCTGAACGGGGGCAACAAGGCATCGGCAGCCCGCATGAGCAGGAGGATGACTGTGACCTGTGGGGAAATCATCTCCACGAACTACTGAGCCGCCGAGAGAATTGTCTTCACATTCGCTGCAGCAATTGGTGTCTGGCTCGGCCATCCACGTGATCTTGCTACCCGGCTCGAGGGCTAGGTACGCACCATGGCTGTAGGACGAACAGGCAATGTCATCAACGTGTGAATCGATTCTTTCCGTCTTCCACGAGCGATACACGTCACGTATGAGACCAAGTAAGACTTCGCGATCACCTTCAGCTTCGCCAATTGCAATGCGGGCGTCCTCGCGGAACCCTGCAACCAAGCCCGCGGTAATGGCTGAGACAGCATGAGCGGCAATGGCCTTTTGTGTCACACGACGACTTGAACCGCCAGCTGCTTTCACAGACTTTGCGCCAGCACTTGCGGCCGCCATGGAGTCTTCTGCCACTGCAGATGCGTAACGAGCGCTGTGTTCGGCTTCAGTTCCGAGTACCGCATCAATATCCAGGGAAGAACGTTTTGCGCGGACATGGCCAAGCACGGTGTTTTGCTCGTCAGCGAGGACTCGTTTCAACTTTCGAGCCATAGCCACAACAACAGGCGACAGCTCTTCATTTCGTTCTTCGAATCGGGCAAGGTCTACAACAGGCGCAGCGGGCTTAGCTTTCGCCTTCTTTTCTGCCTTTGGCATTGCAGCTTTCGCAGCAGGCTTTTCTGCTTTCGCAATGTCTGATGAAGTAGCCGCTTTTGCAGCGACGTCTGCGGTGCTACCTGCACGAAGTTTTGCAAAAATATCGTCGACCGCAACAACATCTTTCTTTATGGCCGGAACAACAACTTTTTCCTCGGCTGGTTTTTCGGCTTCAACTTCTTCTATTGCAATTTCAGGCATGTCGACAGAGCGGCGTCCGCGACCAAACAGTGACACCACATTGGTCTGTGAAGTTTCCATTGGCTCTATAGAAGCGACATCTTCAACTGAAGGCTCAACTTCTGCTGGTGTGTGCACTGGGTGAAGAACGTCAACAATCTGTACTTCATCTATGACTTCAACGCTGACTTCGTCTGCGATGACTTCTACTTCTACTTCGGCTTCAGATTCGTGATCGAAGATAACAACATTTGAAACAATCTCTGTTGGCTCTTCTTCAGTAATTACTTCTTCTCGGTCAAACACTTTTACTGACGGATGTTCAGAATTAATGATTGGCACTGGACCAGTAGTAGGAGACAAATCCACTATGAATTCGGGCTCATCATGAGCATCGGTAAGCCCACCGATGACATCTTCACTAGCAATACGCGCACGCTCAAATGCATTCATCAGGCGATCACGGCCATGAAGAAGTTGTTCAATTTGTGAACGAGCAGCATCACGACGACGAGACAATTCTGACAAGACTTTTTCGCGATACTCACGTGCCTCGTTGACCATGTCACGGCCCTGTTGCTTCGCCATTTCGATTTCAGCTTCGGCATCAGCACCAGAGTCATCACGAATACGCGCGGCCTCCAACACAGCGGACTCACGAATACGAACTGCATCTTCGGCAGCGTCCTTTACAAGACGAGTTGCGGATTCTTCAGCACGGTCACGACTTTGGGTACTTGCATCGCGAGCAGCTGTGAGCACGCGCGCTGCCTCTTCGCCGAGCAAAGTGGTGACAGTCTCTTCATCGAGCCGTCCGGGAGCAGAAAGGCCCCTGGTTTGCATGGCTCGCATCTCGCTTTCAAGGAAGCGCTCACGCTCTTGAAGACGCGCCATCTCGGCGGCCACCATTTTGAGAAAATCTCGAACTTCAGCCTGATCAAACCCACGGCGACTAGTGGGAAATGCAGCCGAGCCCACCGCTGCAGGCGATGATGGGTCGGGTCGGGAGAAAGAGATAGCCATTAAGCATCTACAGTACGACTCCCAGGGTGCCAAATGGTGGAATTATCCACAGGCCACCTAGGCGGCGGTTGCGACCAAAGCGTCACCACCACGAGTCCGCAGTGCTGACAAGGCTTCGTCAAGAGTTGCAACTTGCACTATTTCAACTTTTGAACCTGCAGCACGTCGTGCCCGCTTCATCTCTTCAGCTGATTGACCAGCTGGAACGAGGAAAAGATCAGCGCCAGATGCCTTCACTGCCACAGCCTTTTGTTCTAGAGCACCGATTGCCCCAACTGAGCCGTCATTACTAATTGTTCCCGTCGCTACGACCTGCGAAGGACCCATCAGATTTCCGCTTGTGAGTTCGTCGAGCAATGCCAAAGTGAAGGCAAGACCAGCCGATGGTCCACCAATATCTGTAGTTGAAATCTGAACCTCAAATGGCAACGTCACAGTTCGAGTATCAGCCGGAACAAAGCCAATGATTGGTCGAGTGCGATTGTCGGCATTTGCCATTAACTGCACTGAACGCTTCTCTGCCTTTGATGCGTCCAGAGTTGTTGCTTTGGAGTCATACGGAATCACCGTGAGTTCAACGGTGTCACCGACGGCATGACTCTTCATCAGCGCCGCAAGATCAGTCAATGTGGGTGTCGCAACTCCATTGAAGTGAGTGATGGTTTCCCCTACTTCAAGATTTGTGCATGCAGCATTTTTCTTTGGCGCACCATCGCACACCAGTTCTTCAATAACTACTCGACCCATAACAAGCTGTACATCAAGCCCAAGCTTTTTCATTGCGACATACTCAGCAATTTGTTTTGCTCCGATCATCGCTTGAAAGCCCAGCCGTCGAGAGTTAGTTGGCGTGATTGTTCCGAAATGTTCCTCGTAGGTATCTACTTGCACATACGGGTCAATCCAGCCAAGAACACTGTCGAGAATGGATAACTGACCACCAAATGCAGTGACAAATTTGATTCCATTTGTCGTGCGGAATCGTTCTGGAACTTTTGTCCCTGTCGATGACTTTGCAAACTCAATTCGTGGCGCAACAGCCATCGCTTCGCCAGGCGCAAGTTCAAATCGCTGAATACGAACAGCAGCCATCGCAATTGATCCGAACAACACCAACCACGACAAAGTAATTAGCGGCAGGGCGAATCCCAGTCCGCGCAATGGTGCGGGACGGCGTGGTGGGACTGGCGGTACAATTGTGTTGTCCATGAGTACTTCAATCCTTTCATCATCTGTGTTTGCCATCACCTCAACGGGTGCTGGTGTGCGTGCTGTGTGGGTAGTGGCCCTAGCCCTGGTTGCTCTTGCTTTTATCGATCGTATGAAGCCTGCCACGCCAAGACGTCGAGCAGTGGTGCGGGTAGACAATAAACCCACACCTCTTTATACAGAGCCCGAGCGCGATCAAAAGTGGAAGGCCCTCGCCAACCTGTCTGGAGGCGCAATCATTTTCGGTGCCCTGCTCGCCTGCATCCTTGGTTTCTTGTTCACCATTGCATTCGAATTTGTGGGTGGGCTCCTTCGGGCCTAGTCCGCTATGACAGATAGTTTTCGATTTGATGTCATCGCAGCTGGGTTCTCTGGCGATTCCTCAGTAGCTCTTGAGGCTTTGCATCATGATGATGGCACTGTTCGCGCAAGTGCATTGCGAGCTCTCGCACGCATCGGAACTTTGACTGCTGAAATTCTTGCTCCATACATTCAGGATTCCCATATCGAAACCAGACGCACTGCTGTTGAACTCGCAGTTCCGTTTTCTTCAGTCACTGTGCATCAATGCATCGATGATCCAGATGTTTTTGTGGCTGAAATGGCTGCATGGTGTGTAGGTGAACGCACACCAGCAAGTGATGTCGAAATAGAGACTCTCATCGATCGCACAACGTCGCATTCTGAAGCCGTGGTGCGTGAAGCATGTGCAGCCGCGCTTGGTTCGCTCGGCGACGAACGCGGACTACCCGCAATTCTTGCTGCCTGTTCGGATAAACCTGCTGTGCGTCGGCGTGCCATATTGGCACTAGCGCCATTTGAAGGCGACGAAGTTGACGCAGCCTTGCAACGTGCATTGGAAGATAAAGACTGGCAAGTTCGCCAGAACGCCGAAGATCTTTTGAACCCTCGAAGTTAACTACTTTCGCGCGGCGACACTAGATTTTCGCGCGGCTTCGCAATCACTGCGTACAAGACACCCGTCAACATGGTCATTTACTAAACCCATTGACTGCATGAATGAATACACAGTTGTCGGGCCAACAAATTTCCAACCACGTTTTTTCAAGTCCTTCGACAATGCTGTTGCGGACGGCGAAATAGAAGCGACACCAGATGCATGCGATGATTCACCATCACGACCAAATGGAACGTCAGGTGCATAACTCCAGATGAAGTCAGTTAGCGATCCAGTTTCATCGATGAGATCTAAAGCACGACCTGCATTGTTTATTGTTGCTTCAATTTTTCCTCTGTGCCGAACAATTCCTGCATCTTCCAAGAGACGATTGATGTCACGTTCAGAGAAACGAGCAACCTCGTCCATATCGAATGCATGAAACGCCGCACGAAAATTCTCACGCTTACGCAAGATGGTGAGCCATGACAATCCGGCTTGAAATCCTTCGAGACAGAGTTTTTCGAAAAGTCGCGTGTCGTCAGTAACGGGGCGGCCCCACTCGGTGTCGTGATATTCGATGTATTGCTCATCATCGCCAGGCCACCAACAGCGCTCAGCGCCATTCTCAGTTGGTCGCAGCCATTCAGTCGTCACACCTCAAGCGTATGTGGCTATTTGCTTTTCGAGAAACGTGAGAGGAAGCCTGGCTTCGTTGATGAAGCCGGCGCTTTGTTCGACGCACACGAACAACGGTCTGCCTTGGCTACATGCCCGAGTACTTGTTCAACATGCGCTCCACATCCTGCCCAGCTGGGTTTATTGCACTTCTTACATTTTACTTGTCTACACATACCCCCTAGGGTATCAGAGCACAAGAGAACTAGTTACCCCACTTGGCATGCGCTCCGTGTGACCCCAGACACCAACTAAGGGGTACGGTGAAATCATGGCTACAGAGACACTGGTTCCCGGATTCACCAATAAACGTTTGGGGATTGTTCTTGGCGCCCTTGCCCTCGCCGTGATGCTGGCAAACCTTGAGACCTCAATTATCGCCACCGCTCTTCCCACCATCACCGGACAGTTCAATGCGTTCGAAAGTTTTGCGTGGGTAGGAACTGCATACATCGTTACGTCTGCAATCAGTACTCCCCTTCTTGGGAAATTGTCTGACCTATATGGTCGTCGACTTATCTTTCAATCGACAATGGCAGTTTTCTTAGTTGGTTCAATCTTGTGTGGTGCATCGCAATCGATGGGACAGCTCATTGCAGCTCGAGCATTTCAAGGAATGGGTGGTGGTGGAATTCAGGCTCTCGCCTTCGCAATTCTCGGTGACATCATTCCACCGCGTGAACGTGGCCGATACATGGGCTACTTCACACTTGCATTTCTTGGTTCAGCAATTCTCGGACCACTAATTGGTGGACTCATCATCGAACATGCCAGTTGGCCATGGATCTTTTACATAAATATTCCGTTTATTATCATCGTCGCTGGAATTTGTCATTTCGCACTCAGGCTTCCATTCAAACGCCGCACAGCCAAACTTGACTTCATGGGTGCAGGCTTGCTCTCTCTCACCATTGCATCTCTGATGATTGGCCTCGAAGAAGGCAGACACGGTTGGACACAACAACATGTTCTAATACTTCTTGTAATTGCACTTCTTGGTCTTGCTGCATTTATCAAAGTAGAACAACGTGCTGAAGAGCCGATGATTCCACTTCGGCTATTTTCAAATGATGTCGTTCGCACATGCGCGCTTCTTGGAATGTGTGCAAGTGTCGTCACGTACGGTGCTAGTGGCTTTCTTTCGTTGTACTTCCAAGACTCACTGTTCGTATCGCCCACAGAGTCGGGATTGCGGACATTGCCGACAATGCTCGGTGTAACAATCGCCACGTTTGGAATCGGTCGACTCGTTTCTAAAACCGGAAGGTATAAAATTTTTCCTGTCATCGGAAGCGTTCTTTGTTTCTTTGGCCTCATTGGCATTGCACAAATAACCGGAACTACTCCTTATCTGTTCCTGGTGATCCCGATGATTCTTTTGGGCTTTGGTACGGCAGCTATTTTTTCCACTACGTCAATCGCAAGTCAGAACGCAGTTGAATTCTCTGATCTTGGTGTTGCAACAGCAACTGTGCTCTTCTTTCGCTCGGTTGGCGGCTCATTCGGGCTCGCGATTTTCGGCACGGTCTTGAACTCCACTATCCGCAGTGAAATTCCAAAACGAATCACAATTGACCCAGATAAAGCTTCTTCTCTCATTCGGTCTCCAGAACAAATTTCTGCCTTGCCTCTTGCTTCAAAGCAGGCAGTGATCGACAGCCTTGCATTGGGAGTCAGCCGAATCCACTGGCTCTGCGCCGCAACCATGGTTATCGCATTTCTATTCGCAATTATCCTGCGGGAACAGCCACTGCGTTTGCGCGCCGGATTATCTGACGCCATGGAAAAAGCCGAGTCAGCAACTTCGTAACTGCGACACACCCACGCTCTACGGTGTGGTTGTCGGTAGGGAAACCCTATTCATATTGGCTCTTTGGCCCAGTTGTCCACCTCACAGTTCTTAGGAACGAGGTCATATGCCAGTCACTCTTCGTTCTGAAACGATTTGTCCCCTCGTGGAAAAAATCGATTCGTTGCACGAATCCCACCTCACCACTGAATCAGTACGTCAAGCCCTTGAAGGTTTAGCTCAGGTTGCAGCATGGGTGGATTCGCAAAAACTTATTCTCACGCGACGCCTTCAAGAACTCGCT
>CALPPK020000019.1 GCA_943325435.2 Bifidobacterium breve | reverse complement strand
TGGCGGTATTTTCCGTCAATAAGACGGTGGTGCAAGCCACCGTCTGGTTCGGCAATAGCCGGACCGCCAATGGTCGAGTAGCTCAGTTGGCAGAGCACACGCCTGAAAAGCGTGGGGTCACCGGATCGACGCCGGTCTCGACCACCATTTGAAATAGGTGTTGCGTTACAAATCGTTTCGCAAACGCACCAATGCTTCTTGGGCAACTGTTGCCACATGTGTTCCGTCTTCGGCAAACACATACCCAAAACTGACACCTCTATTAGAGGTATACGAGTGACAGTTCATTTCGAACAAATGCCATTGGCTGGCGTCCACATCACGGTGAAACCAAATGGTGTGGTCAAGGCTGGCTGAAAAGAATGCATCGAATCCGTTGAAGTGCTTTGCAAGTTCCGGAACAGCAAGAACCACAGATGCCGTTGGTAAGTCATCGGACAAATAGGCAAGGGCACAGCGATTCAATAGTTGATTGCCACCAAAATTTTCCAGCGTTCGGTACCAAGTCATAATGCGGCCTGCCCCGTCACGATGATCAGTGAACTTTGTATCGCGTGGAACAGGACGCTCTTCTACGTACTCAGAAAATGCTTGTGAGTACGGAATCTCATCGGGCTTGGGAATATCCGTTGGCATCTTCACTGTCGTGATAGCCGGCGAAATCTCGGGCTTTTGAAAACTTGCTTCAAGATTCAAAATTGCGCCAACAGATTGACGAGCAACAACTCGACGAGTCACAAAGCTTTTTCCATCGCGAATGCGATCCACTTCATAACGCACTGTTGCGGCATTGTCACCGCGGCGAATGAAATAGGCGCGCAATGAATGCGGAAGGTATTCCGGGTCGACTGTGTGAGCAGCAGCGTTTAATGCCTGCGTGACAATGTGGCCGCCATATAAACCGCCCCACGGATACGGGTGACCTTCACCCACCAGCACGTCATTTCCGTGCGGTTCTAATTCAAAAAGTTTTGCGAGAGTCACTTGATTGAAATGATGACTAGGACTTCATCTGTGACATGACTCTCGAGATCAAAAAGCCCAGCTTTGTCAGCTGTAAATGAAATAACAGCGGTTTCGCCCTTGGGAGTATCCCCAGTCGATAGGTCGTATTCATGAAGATGAAATTCATCATCAGCATTTGGATTTGTCAGGGTGATATTCACCTGTGAGCCAAGTGGAACTTCTTCAACACGGTCTGTTGCAGAATCTGTTCCGACTGTGACACTGATTTCGGTTGGACCCGCAACTTTTGCTGAAGGGTCAGCCGCAACAACGGTTGTGTCGGCAGAAAGTTTGGCCCCCTCGTCTGCATCAGTGTCTGAACATGATGCAAGTGATGCAATCGAAAGGAGTGGGATGACCACTGCGAAAAGTTTTCTCATGTAACCATCATGCCATTAACGATGGGGAACTAAGAAGTAGAGATTATGAACCGAACTCAAAGCCAAGGTCAGGCGCAGTTAACAATGGCTTGTACTTAATGCCCGCTTCTGCTGCCATTGCCGCACATGTACCGCCGCGATCAACAATCACCGTTATCAACACAGGGACTGCGCCGAACTCCCACACCGCATCTACTGCTTCGAACAAACTTGTGCCACGGGTCACCGTGTCTTCAGTAATGACAACTCGATCGCCAGGTTGCAATGCGCCGGCAATTCGACCAGTGATTCCATGGTCTTTTGCTTCCTTACGAACACTAAAGCTTCGCAGATTTCGTCCTTGAGTTGCACCTACTGCTGCAATTCCGTACGCAACCGGATCTGCTCCCATGGTGAGACCACCGATTGCAGTTGCATCAGCTGGGATAATCTCAAACGCTGCGTTAGCAACCGCGATCATTCCGTCTGGTCGACACATTGTTTGTTTCGTGTCTAGAAACCACGTGCTCTTGCGTCCTGACTTCAAAGTGAAGTCTCCGGTTTTCAATGAGTGTTGAAATACATGATCGCGAAGTTTGGCAAGCACCGGTGAAAGCGGCGGTAGACCATCAGGTGTGTGTGGAAATTCTGCAGACATCGTGTGAACCTATTCCTGTAGTAACGAATCAATTGCGCGACCTGCATGTCGCAATACGCGAGACAAGTCGAAAGCAGCGTCAATTTGTTTCGCAGTCAATGTAACTTTTACATCGGCCACTAACACTTCGCGTAAATGTGTGCCGGAGGAAATTGATGTAGCTGCCGCTGTTTGCACAATTCGGTACGCGTCATCTCGAGTCATGCCTGATTCAACAAGCGCAAGTAACACGGACTGCGAGAACACAACTCCGTGAAGCGCATTCAAGTTCTTCTGCATGCTTTCAGTATCAACTTCAAGATTTGATAACAACCGAGACATGCGGCGTGTCATGTACACAGCGAGAGACGCCGAATCCGGCAACACAATGCGTTCAGCTGACGAATGTGAAATATCGCGTTCATGCCACAGCGGAACATCTTGCAAGCCAACCTGAGCGTTCGCGCGTAATACGCGCGACAAACCGCTGATCGTTTCCGCAGAAATTGGGTTGCGTTTGTGTGGCATTGCGCTGGAACCTTTTTGGCCAGCGGTAAACCCTTCACGCACTTCGTTCACTTCTGTTCGCTGTAAGTGGCGTAGTTCAACAGCAATTGATTCAAGTGTTGTGCCAACAGATGCGCAAGCGTACAAGAATTCAGCGTGTCGGTCTCGTGCCACCACTTGTGTGGCAGGTACTGGCGTCAGTGATAAATGTTGTGCAACTCGGGCTTCGACTTCTGGTTCGATATTGGAGTACGTGCCAACAGCACCAGACAACTTGCATACGGCGATTGCATCACGCGCGCGCAAAATGCGTTCACGGTCACGCTTTACTTGTGCGCCCCATAGAGCAACCTTTGCTCCGAACGTTGTTGGCTCCGCATGTATGCCATGCGTACGTCCAATCATCGCGGTGTTGCGATGTGTCGTTGCCAACGTAGTGATTACATCAATTAGGTCATTGAGTGAGTCATGAATCAGTGTCGAAGCATCTCGTAATGCCCAGCACAACCCAGTATCAACCACATCGGTACTAGTAAGTCCGTAATGAATCCATGAACCAGACGGTGCTCCAATGCTTTCCTGTAAAACATCAACGAAAGCAGCTACATCGTGATTAGTAATGGCCTCGCGAGCTTCTACTCGTGCAACAAATGCCGCATCAATTACTGGGGCTTTACGTCGACATTCCTCTGCGACATTTTTCGGTACTACACCAGTGGCGGCTAACGCATCAGTAACAGCAAGTTCAATCTCGAGCCACCGAGACATCTTTGCTTCTTCAGAAAACAATGCGTCTGTGTCTGGTGTCGAGTACCGCTTGATCATTAACGCACCACCATGGCATCACGCGATGGGCCGGTGCCCACCATCGAAACTGGAATACCTGTTTCACGTTCAACAATCTTCACAATCTGTTGAGCGCTCTGTGGCAAGTCAGCAAACGTAGTGATTCCTTCAGTGCTCGATTTCCACCCGGGCAATGTTTCGTACACCGGTACTGCGTGCGCCAACATATCCGGGCGGTCTGGATAGTTACGCATAACGGTTCCATTAATTGTGTACCCGGTGCAAACCTTTACTTCGTCGAAGGTGTCCAAAACATCAAGCTTTGTGAGCGCAATCTCGGTTAACGAGTTCACACGTGTGGCATGACGCAACATCACAGTGTCAAGCCATCCTGTACGGCGACGTCGGCCTGTAACGGTTCCGTATTCACGACCAATATCTACAAGTGCTTCACCAAGTGCATCGGTGAGCTCTGAAGGGAAAGGCCCCATGCCTACGCGTGTTGTGTACGCCTTTGTTATTCCGACAATGCGATCAATGTGGCGCGGCCCAAGGCCGCTGCCAACAGCTGCACCACCTGAAATCGGGTTTGACGATGTCACATACGGGTATGTGCCGTGGTCAATATCAAGGAACGTTGCTTGTGCGCCTTCTAACAAAATGTTTTCGCCGCGCTCGCGAGCGTCATGCAACAAGTTCACTGTGTCAGCAACATACGGCATCAGGCGTTCTGCATAAGCGACAAAAGAAGTGACAACTTCTTCTACATCAAATGTGTCGCCGCCTACATCGCTTACTTCTCGACGTGCAGCAATTGCGCGCTCGCGTACTCGAGTTTCGAAAGCTTTGATATCAAGAACTTCACCAACACGAATACCAGCACGCTTGACCTTGTCAACATATGCAGGTCCGATGCCCTTCAATGTGGTGCCGATCTTGCCGTCGCCACGAGCTGCTTCAAGTGCTGCGTCCATGGCCTGGTGCCACGGGAAAATTAGGTGCGCAAGGCTGGAAACTTTCAACCGAGCAGTTGAGATGCCGCGTGATTCAAGAGCGTCGATTTCTTTAAACAATGTTGGCAAGTCGACAACAACTCCGTTACCAATAACTGGTGTCACCGTGTCATAAAAGACGCCACTTGGTGTCAGCTGTAATGCGTACTTTTGATCACCAATAACAACGGTGTGGCCAGCATTGTGGCCACCTTGGTAGCGAGCAACAATCTGATGAGAAGCGGCAAGCAGGTCAATAACTTTGGCTTTGCCCTCGTCACCCCACTGGGTACCTACAACAACGGTGACGCTCATACACGCTCCTCCTTCGGAACGTGAATTAACTCTACTTGGTACAGGCGAAACTCATCCGCTCCCTTTCACCGCCCGCAGGTAGATTTCTCTATGTGACTGCAATCCTTCGCCGCCAGACATGGTCGACCATGACCACTGCCGACAGGGAGGCGCTGTGCCACCGCGGCCTGGATGACATCTTTGACGCTGGTCTGCGCTCCTCCATTGGCGCCCTGATTGAAGATGTCCGCGTTCGAGGCGACCAGGCGGTGTGCGACGCACTCCAGAAATTCGATGGCATCACTCTGACTCCGAGCCAATTGCGGGTTTCAGCGCAAGAGATTGCCGATGCCCGAATCGATCCGGCCATCGAGAACGCCATCATTGACGCCATTTCTCACTTGCGCGCCTTCAATGAGGAACTTCGGGAGCGGTCAAGCGACTGGCAAATGGAGCTGGAAAATGGCCTTTTCGCCGGTGAGAAGATCACGCCTATTTCCAGTGTCGGCCTGTTCGTACCCAGTGGGAAGGCCAGCTACCCATCAGTTGCATGTCAGCTTGGTGTCCCTGCAGTTGTTGCGGGTGTGCAAAACATCGTGTTGGTCGTGCCCCCGGTTCCCGGCGGCAACGGTGAAGTAGACCCTGCTGTATTAGTGGTGTGTCGCCTACTTGGCATCACCAACGTGTTTCGCATCAATGGCCCTGCGGGAATTGCCGCTCTTGGTTTCGGCACCGAGACAATTCCGCGCGTTCGAAAAGTTGTCGGCCCCGGCAGCCCCGCTGTCACTTTGGCTCAAGTGGAAATGCAACGCCATGGCTTAGCCACAATGATGCTGCTTGGCCCAACAGAAAGCCTTGTTGTTGCAGATCACACGGCACATGTTGGCAAGGTTGCTTCTGACCTTCTTATAGAGGCCGAACACGGAACCGATTCATCTGTTGTGCTCGTCACTACTTCTGAGGAACTCATTGACGCAGTTGAAACGGAACTACAAATTCAACTTGCTGATCTTCCCGATGTTCGGGCAAAAGCATGCCGTGCCTCACTTGGACCTAACGGCGGCGCGGTACTTGTCTCCACATTGAACGAAGCAGTTGAAGTGGTCAACATGTATGCACCTGAACATTGTCAAATTGCAGTTGATGCGCAATATGAAGAACGTGTAGTTGATGCAATTGTTAATGCAGGCGAGATCTTGATCGGGCAACACACGCCGTTTAGTGCTGGCAACTTCATTATTGGAGCACCAGCCTCATTGCCCACTAGTGGTTTTGCACACGTATCTTCCGGCATCACTGTTGAAGCCTTCTTAAAGCGCACTGCGGTTGCTCAAGCTAACGAACCTGCCTTGCGTCGCATGGCCGACAACATTATTGCCTTTGCCGATCATGAAGGTTTCCCTGCACACGGCAACGCAATTCGCCGCCGCTTTCAATCGAAGTAACTGTTGATATGAAAGTCGCGATAGTCGTAGTTGCTTACAACGCTGAGAAAACACTCCGATCAGTGCTTGATCGGATACAGCCTGACATGGTCAAGCGAATTTCATCAGTAATTATCTGTGATGACTCTTCCACTGATGACACGTACAACAAGGCACTCGAATACCGACATAGCAATACGCAACTCCCAATTCTCGTAGTTCGGAATCCGACTAACCAGGGATATGGCGGCAACCAGAAGACCGGCTACCAGATTGCGTTCGATGATGGTGCCGACATTGTGGTCATGCTTCATGGTGACGGCCAATACGCGCCGGAAATACTCAATGAAATGATTGAGCCATTTACTGATCCCAAAGTAGATGCTGTGTTCGGATCACGAATGATGTCCAAAGGAGCCGCACGACAAGGTGGCATGCCTCTGTACAAGTACTACGGCAACAAGATTCTCACCAAGTGTGAAAACTTATTGGCCGGTGCCGATCTATCCGAATGGCACAGTGGCTATCGCGCGTATCGAGTATCAACACTGAAGACTCTGCCACTCAATCACAACTCGGATGGTTTTGATTTTGATACGCAAATCATTCTTCAATTACTCGGACGAAACGCAAAAATAGTTGAAGTCCCGATTCCCACGTATTACGGCGATGAAATCTGTTACGTGGATGGTGTCACTTATGCCCGTCAAATTATGGTTCATGCACTCAAGTATCGATTCCAAATGATGGGTTTCGGTCGCAACTCACATAAAAGAACGAATGACATTGATGTCTATGAACGAAAGACCGACGATAATTCGTCTCATGGGAAATTGTTGTCGCACATAGCAAAAAGGCCTGCAGGACTTCTTGTAGATCTCGGTTGTTCCGATGGGAAACTGTCATCTGAATTTCGCCAATATGGCCACACAGTTGTCGGAGTTGATATCCACCAAGCGTCGGGTGTCGCAGACAACGTAGACCAATTCATAATTGGCAATCTCGACCAAGGATTGCCTTCGGATCTTCCATCAGCAATTGACATTGTGGTCTGTGCTGACGTACTCGAACATGTCCGTGAACCTGAAGAGTTATTGAAAGAACTAGCAACACGTTTGAACCGTGGGGGCGTAGTGGTTGCCAGCATCCCCAACTTCGGTCACTGGTACCCGCGTATTCGAACAATCCTTGGACTTTTCGATTATGACTCTCGCGGAATTCTCGATAGCACTCATGTTCGTTTCTTTACTCGACGTAGTTTCGAACGCACTGCACTGGCAGCCGGTTATACGGTGAAGCGAATTGGTTACACCGGATTACCACTCGAGGTGGTTCTGCGTGGCGGGAACGGAAGGAAGGTGCCTGCCATCTTGCGACCTATTCAGATGATTGATGCGTTCCTTATCAAGATTCGTCCTCAGTTATTCGCGTATCAGATGTTGTACGAACTGCGGCCATGAAAAATCTGGCTCAAACCTTTTACAAACGTCATTGGGCAGAACAAGTAATTTTGCTGGCGACGCTTCTGTGGATCGTTCGTTTCTCACAACTTGTGATTTCGAGACAGAACAATTTCACTACATACGATTTTGATCTCGGTATACATAGTCAATCAATCTGGCTTTTGTCGCAGGGCAAGTTTTTCAACACGGTATGTGGGTTGTCCGTTTTCGGTCACCATGCACAATTCATGTACTACTTCCTTGTCCCACTTCAGTGGTTGGGCGGTGGACCAAATCTTTGGAACGTGTTACAGGTCATTGCTCTCGGTTCCAGTGCTCTAGTGATCTTTAAGATTGCGCATTACAAACTGAACAGTCATATCGCAGCACTTATCTTCGGGTTCTCCTGGCTGTCTCTCCCAACCACCGGTTTTTTGGCATGGGAAACATTCCATCCAGAAGTTATGGGTGCACCATTTCTTTTTCTTGGCTACTACTACGCAATTACTGCGAACCAAGAACAACGGGGTCGCTTTCAAAGGAGCTCCCTTGCCATGTTCTGGTTGTTGGTAGCAGTCCTCTGGAAGGAAGACCTGTCCCTTGCGGTAATCGGCATCGGTGTAATTCTGATGTTTCGCAATCAACGTCGCCTTGGTTTCAAACTTGTTCTAGGTGGCGCTGTTTACTTCTTGGTCATCGGAGTTTTCCTAGTTCCAACTCTTTCGGGTGATCTCAGTGCATACGGTGCGTTGTACGGCAACCTTGGTACGACTCCATTTGAAGTTGCAAAGAATTCCCTTGTGCACCCGTCACGATTCATCAATCGACTGTCTGACAACAATGCGCTGTCATATGCAAACCAGATCACAGCTCCACTTGCTTGGGTCTCGTTGTTGTCGCCCTTGACTTTGATAATTGGAGTACCCCAGTACTTCATCAACATCTTGACCACTGCAGATTTCACCTGGTCGATGATGTACCACTATCAAGTTCTTCCAATCATTGCGGCCGTGTTGGCTGCGATTGATGGTGCTGCTTTTCTGCGTCGACATAACAAGTTGATCTTCCAACTCTCGTTGGTAGCTGTTCTTTGTTCTTCCGTGTGGACTGCACGTAACTGGGGCAACTCCCCGTACGGCAAGAAGTTCAATACCATCTCATGGGGTTCATACAGCCCAATGGTCGACGGCTGGAAAGCCGCAATGAAGCGAATTGGCTCAGACGACGCGGTGTCTGTTCACTATTTGTTGGTACCACACATCGCAGATCGCGAATTCATTTACACCTATCCGAATCCCTGGATTGCAAGTAACTTCTTCAATCAAGGTCGATTCATTAATCCAAATCGAATCAAATGGATTGTTGTTCCTGAAGGGTCACTAGGCGAGCAGGCCAAAGAGTTGCTCGCGAAACTAGTTTCATCTGGAGAATTCGGTGACGTTGAGACCGTTAACGGAATCTCGTCATACCGCCGACTGAAATAACCGCCGACGGCTCAAGCCTTATTTCCTGACTGGGAGATTTGGCAATGGTGTTGTCACTGTCTTCGAAATCGTTGTGGTGGGGGCCTTCGCAACAGTGGTGGTGACCTTGACACTCACCGTGGTCGGTGGAGTGGCTCCGCCGATATTTGGCAATGGTGTTGTCACTGTCTTAGGCATAGTTGTCGCTGGAAGTGTTGTGAACGACAACGCAGCGTTCTTCTGCCGCACGGTGGTAACAGTTGAATCGTCTTTGTCGCTTGATCCGCCGCCACATGCAGCTAACCCGAAGATTCCTGTGACGATGACTGCTGAAACTGCTTTGGCCTTGAACATACTGAAACTCCTAGTAGTTAGTAACAAGAGAATACAGCGACACATGACTGATTCCAAGGGTTACGGAAATGCCCCAATAAAAGAAACCATGTCTGCGGCAAGTGCCGGTCCGAGGTCTTCTTGAATGAAATGACTCGCCC
>CALPPK020000018.1 GCA_943325435.2 Bifidobacterium breve | reverse complement strand
CTTTGAGAGGGGTGAGAGTGAGGTCCATGCTGGGGTTGGGGAGAGATGCGGTTGCCACGGCTTCAACGCTAGTTCAGTAGCGTTGAGAACATGCACCCCATCGAGCATCTCCGTTATGTGGCGCGAGCCCACGGGGCAGACCCGGTGGAAGTTGCCATGGGTGCGGCCGACGCTCTTGCGGGCATTTCCCGTGATCCGGCGGCAGCTCTGGTGGCAGCTCGGCGCCTGGTGGAACATCACCCTACAAACGCTCCGCTGTGGTCTGTGTGCGCCCACGCGGTCACATCAATGGACCCGTACCGAGACGTGGATGATCTGGCTCGCCGTATTGCGAATGACGCCACAGCCACTCACTTGGTCGATGCTCTTGATGGTGCGTCAACCATTTGCATGATCGGATGGTCTGGTCATCTTGTTGATGCACTCGCACGACGCGGAGACATTCATGCACTGGTCGTCGATTCATTAGGTGATGGACAAGATTCATTGCGTTACTTGTCACGACGTGAAGTGAGTTGTGAGTTGGTTGCACCTGAGGGTCTTGCATCGGCAGCTGAATGCGCTGATGCAACAATTTTGTCTGCATTGGCAGTCGGCAATGACAGTGTGTTGTGCGCAGGTGGTTCGTTGGCGCTTGCCGCTGTCGCATATTGCGTTGAACAGCCAGTATGGATGGTTGCATCAGAAGGCACACGCTTGCCAGACGGATTGTTTACAGCAATGGTTGCCGGAGTGCGCGATCGCCCAGATCCATGGGCGTCAGGGTTTGATGTTGTGCCACACGCGCTCGTTACTTCCGTGTTTGGGCCAACCATTACGTCAGGTACTGCTGACACTCTTGCCCGCATGAAGGCGTGCCCTGCTGCCGATGAACTTCTTCGGCGCAGTGTTGTGTAACTATTCCGTCTAGGTTGGGACTCTCGAATCAACAAGGAGTTTTCTGATGGGCGAAATGGTCGAATTCAAAAGTAACGGCGGAACATGCACTGGCTATCTTGCAGGCACAAGTGGCCCCGGTGTCATTGTTATTCAAGAATGGTGGGGCTTAGTTCCACACATCACTGACATTGCAGACCGTTTTGCTGCAGAAGGTTTTGTTGCACTTGCACCCGACATGTATCACGGCGAAATGACCGATGAGCCAGACATGGCTGGGAAGTTGCTGATGAGCATGAATCTTGCAACGGCAGGAAAAGACCTCAGTGGCGCAGTTGATTTGCTGCAAGAACGCACAGGTCGCACCAAAGTTGGTGTCACTGGTTTCTGTATGGGTGGCGGACTCGCTCTGATGGCTGCATGTTTGCGTCCTGATGCAATTGCAGCTGCTGCACCGTTCTACGGTGGCATGCGCCCAGACACTGTTATTGAGTGGGACAACTTGGCTGCAGTTGTGGAAGGCCATTACGCCGCAACAGACCGTGGCACTGCTGCACCAGAAGCTGTGAAAGAACTGGAGGCTACGTTGCGGGCCAAGGGTAAGAATGCAACGTTCCATGTGTACCCCGGAACACAGCATGCATTCTTCAATGACACTCGTCCTGAGGTGTACGACGCTGCAGTTGCAAAAACTGCATGGGATCGCACTCTTGCGCTATTCCGCGCGAATCTCTAATTCAGAAAATTAGGCAAGTTCGGCGATTGCATCAGCAATTGCGATAGCGCGTTGTGCGTTTGCAACGTGAAGATTCTCAATCATGCGGCCGTCAAGCTGCACAACACCTTTGCCTGCTGCGAGTGCTTCGTCGAATGCAGCAATAACTTTGCGTGCATGTTCAACTTCAGCTTCGCTTGGTGACCATACGTCATTAGCAACGCCTACTTGATCTGGGTGAATCAGGGTTTTTCCATCAAAGCCCATCTCTGCACCTTGAATACACTCTGCACGGAATCCGTCTGCGTTCTTGATGTCGTTGTAGACACCGTCAAGAATTGTCTTACCTGCTTCACGTGCTGCAAGAAGAGCAGTGTGAAGGCTTGGGTATAACGGTGCACGACCAGGTACCTGCGCTGCGCGCAATTCCTTTGCCAAGTCGTTTGTTCCCATAACAAGAACTGCAACGCGTGGGTGTGCGGCAATCTCACGACAATCAAAGATTGCTGTTGGGGTTTCGATCATCGCCCAAATCATCATCTCTTTTGGTGCACCGGCAGCGTCAAGAGCTGCTGATACTTCATTTACTTCGCCAACAGAGTTGATTTTCGGGATCACAACTGCTGACACACAAGCCTTCGCAGCTGCGGCAACATCTGCATGACCCCATGGTGTTGCAAGTGCATTGCAGCGAATGGTGAGCTCGCGCTTGCCGTATTCACCGGAGTTCACTGCTGCAATTGCTTGCGCACGTGCAAGGTCTTTCGAATCTGGTGACACTGCATCTTCAAGGTCGAAGATGATCGCATCGGTTGAAATGCTTTTGGCTTTTTCTAGCGCGCGCTCGTTGGCGGCGGGCATATACAAAGCGGAACGGCGTGGACGTTGTGCAGACATGGAGTCTCCTCAGTGTTGTGGGGGTTTAGAAACCGTATGAAGCGGCAAGTGCAGGGTCACGCTCTGCCAATTGACGAGCGAGTTGAACGACAACTTTGCACTGTTTAACAGATGCATCGTCTTCCATTTTTCCGTCAAGCATTACTGCACCGGTGCCGTCGCCCATGGCGTCAATGACGCGCTGTGCTTGCAATACGTCTGAAGGGCGAGGACTGAACACGCGCTTTGCGATGTCGATTTGTACGGGGTGAAGGCTCCATGCGCCAACGCAACCAAGCAGGTATGCGTTGCGGAACTGATCTTCACACGCAACGGTGTCTTTAATGTCTCCGAATGGACCATAGAACGGAAGAACTCCATTCATCACGCAGGCATCAACCATGCGGGCAAGTGTGTAGTGCCACAAATCTTGTTGGTACACGGTGCGTGCGCCTTCGTAATTGTCACCCTCTGGGTCTGCACGAACGATGTAGTCGGGGTGGCCACCACCAACGCGGGTGGTCTTCATGCGGCGGTTTGCTGCAAGGTCTGCAGGTCCGAGTGAAATTCCCTGCATACGTGGAGATGCAGCACAAATCTCTTCAACGTTTGCAACGCCACGTGCTGTTTCAAGAATCGCATGAAGAAGCAATGGCTTCTTCAAACCAGCGCGCGCTTCAAGCTGTGCGAGCAACCGATCGACATAGTGAATGTCTTCAGGGCCTTCCACCTTTGGAATCATGATCACATCAAACTTGTCTCCAGCTTGGGTGACGATGTCGATGATGTCATCAAGGAACCACGGAGAGTCGAGACTGTTGACGCGTGTCCACAATTGAGTGGTGCCGAAGTCGAGACTGTTGGCAACCTTGATAAGGCCTGCGCGAGCGGCTGCCTTGTCTGCCATCGGAATTGCATCTTCCAAGTTGCCGAGAATGATGTCGACATTTGGAATGGTGTCAGGAAGCTTTGCAACCATCTTTTCGTTGTGAGGCGGAAAGAAGTGAATAACACGACTGGGCTTAAAAGGAATCTCTTGAACTGGGGCAGGAGCTCCGGCGGCAAGGGGTTTGAAAAAGTCACGAGATGGGCGCACGTGTTAATCGTATGGGGGGACTGACTCTGGGGAAACATTGCCATCAATGATGACGATATATACACATAGAAGTTATGGATATACTTCAAGCCATGACCAAACGCCTAGTGGAAATACCCGACGAATTGCTCCTGGCAGCCCAGGCCGCTCTTGGCACCGCCACCATGAAAGACACCATTAATCGGGCGCTGATGAATTCCGTTTCTGAAGCCGAACATGAACTCGATAAGGCACTGCAATTTGGTTCTACATTCGACACCACTAGTCGCGAGAGCGCATGGCGCTGAAATATCTCATCGATACAAGTGTTCTTCACCGTCTGAAGAGCGATGAAGTGTTAACAAAAGTTCGTGCTTTGACTTTGAACGGAGAAATTGCACGGTGCTCAATAACGGATCTCGAGTATCTGTATTCCGCGCGCAATGAAGTGGAATGGGAAGGTGCTTCGCATCTGTTGTCGCGATTCTTCAACATCGAGGTTCAACCTGAACATTTCATGCGTGCTTTGCAGGTACAAAGAATTCTCGCGCAAAAATCTCAACGCGGTCGGAAGATCCCCGACCTCATCATTGCTGCAGTTGCGGAACAACTAGACCTCACGTTGTTGCACTACGACATTAATTTCGATCACATTGCTGAGATCACTGGCCAACGTTCTGAATGGATCATGCCAGCAGGTCAAATCTCCTAGTGTCGTTGGCATGAGCCAGCAATACGACGCCATTCTTTTTGATGCCGGGGGAGTGTTTCTTATCCCGGACCCCGCCGTACTTGCGCCAACATTGGCCTATTACGGAGCCACGTCTGTACTAGACGCTTACGTTCGTGCCCACTACGGAGCAATGACAGCCAAGTCACGACAGGGTTCTGGCGAAGATGATTGGTCGCACTACAACACTGCGTACGTGCAGTTGGTGGGAGTGCCAGAACATAACCGTGAAGAAGCAACCTTTGTGTTGTCACGTACCCGACATGCCCACTTATGGCGTGCCCCGCTAGTTGGTTCTGCTGAAACACTTCGCGGACTTAACGCTGCCGGAGTTCCTATTGGAATTGTCAGTAACGCAAGTGGGCAGATTGAAGAAATTCTTGGTCGCAGTGGCATCTGTCAAGTGGGGGATGGCCCGTTAGCCAGTGTTCGGTGCATTGTCGATAGTCATGTTGTTGGGGTAGCAAAACCTGACCCACACATTTTTGATTTCGCACTGCCGTTCTTTGCAGGCATTGATCGATCACGAATTGCATACGTGGGCGACAGCGTGGTGATGGACGTCGGTGGTGCAACTGCAGCAGGACTCATCCCGATTCTTGTTGATCCGTATGACGATGCTGCAGACCTTGTGACGTGTCGCAGAATTACTTCGCTCCTCGAGCTGTTGTAATTATTTCTTAGTGTCGCAAAGGTTCTTTGCAATCACCTTCAGGCACAGAGTTTCGTCTGCGCCTTCAAAGATTGACAACACGCGTGCATCGACATACAAACGACTCACGCTGTATTCCTCTGCATAGCCGTAGCCACCATGAATTTGAAGAGCTTCGCGCGTTACCCATTCGGCTGCTCGGCATACGTACGCCTTGACCATGCTGGCTTCCATTGCGCCTTCACCTACGCCCATAAGGCCGGCTACTGAATAACAGAACTGGCGTGAAGCCTGAATGAGGACGGCCATGCGACCCAATTTCACCTGCGTGAGTTCATATTGCGAGATGGGTTGTCCGAAGACTGTGCGGTTATTCGCATAATCAACTGCTGCCTCGTAAGCGGCCTGCATTACGCCAACTGCGCGAGCTGCTGTTTGCAAACGACCATTTTCAAAGCCAGCCATCTGTAGATAGAAACCCTTGCCAATGCCGTCTTCTTCACCGATGAGGTTTGCAGCAGGAACCCACCAGTTTTCGATAGCGATTTCGTAGCTGTGCATGCCGCGATAACCGATGGTGTCAATAGGACTACCTTCCATTTTTCCGCCGCCGTCTTGATTGAACGTGAACCCATGTGAGTCACCAAGTGGTTTTGGAACAATGAAGAGAGACAATCCGCGGTGAGTCTTTGAACGGTCTGGGTCTGTACGTGCAAGAAGCATCAATACATTTGCACGGGCACCAAATGTGCACCATGTCTTGACGCCGTTAATGATCCAACCAGCTTCACCGTTAGGTCCTGTGCCGCGAACTGCAGTTGTCTTCAAGCTCGCAACATCTGATCCGTAATCAGGTTCTGTCACTGCTACTGCTGACATGACTTCTGTGCTGGCAAGTTTTGGAAGCCACTCAAGTTTCTGGGCTTCTGTTCCGCCTTTAACAAGTGCTCGCGTGAGAATTTCAGGACGAGTAATTAAAGAGCCACCGATGCCAAGCGAACCGCGAGACAATTCTTCAGTTGCGATGACTGACGCCATGTATTCGCTTTCGCCGCCTTCACTAAAACCCTCGTACTCAACGGGAACGCTGAGACCGAACGCGCCGATTTCTGCGAGACCAGAAATGATTTCTTCTGGAACATCACCGTTGTGACGGTGTACATGCTCGGCTTGAGGCGCGATGACTTTGTTTGCGTAAGAACGAAAAGTGTCTTGCACCATTTCAAAGTCGCTTGCCAAATGGCGAGGCCCTTGAACTTCTGCAAGTGATGCGAGGAAACTTGGTGCGCGATATGTCTGAACAAAGTCGTGTGCAGAAGAAAACAGCGAAGGGTCAACACCCCATGCCTGTTCGCGGCCGATGAGGCGCGAAACGAAGTCATGCACCATGTCGGCAGTGAATGCGCACGTAATGTTTCCTTCGGCTACACCCTTGGCGCCGTAGGGAAGAAGATATTTAGCTGTCGAAACAGCTGCTGCTACGTGAGCAATGTCGTATGCCAATGTTTGATTCTTGTCAGGGCCACCTTGCGCAACAAGAGACGCAATTGCGGTGTCAACCATCGCTGAAGCAGTGGAGATCACCGAGGCGGCTGTCTGGATATCGGGGGCAGTCGTTGTCATGGAATCAAACGCTAGTGAATAAGTCACGGGTTTAGAGCACCCGTGATGCCGGTTTCGGCCCTCACGCCTAGTCTCTTGATGTGGCATTTGACACTTTCCCCACGCTCGACTGGCTCGATGGCGAACTTGCCCCATCGGTTGACGCGGAAACTCTTGACGGCGTCATTGCAGAACTGGCCTCACAGCCGCCCCACCTGGCCACAACATTGGCACTTGTTGTTATTCATAACGGTCGAATAGTTCGTGAGTTTTATAGCCCCGAAACCGATGCCTCCACGACTTTGATTTCATGGTCCATGGCGAAAAGCATCACTCAGGCACTGGTGGGCATGGCAGTGGGGGATGGATTGCTGTCGATTGAGGATGATCATCTGTTTCCTGAATGGGAAAACGACGAACGCGCTCACATCACACTGGGTCATTTATTGAACCAGATGAGTGGGCTTGAGTGGGTCGAAGATTATGTCGACAATGAAGTGTCCGATGTGATTGAAATGTTGTTTGGCAGTGAGAAATTTGTCGGAGACCACGCGGCGTATGCGGCTTCAAAAAAATTGGATGCAAAGCCGGGTACGAAATATCTGTATTCATCTGGCACAACAAATCTGGTCACAAGAATTCTCGCTCGAGCATTAGGTGAAGAACCAGGTTCCACAGATGTCGTGTCGAAATTCATACAAGACCGTTTGTTCGATCCACTCGGTATGCGATCAGCGGTTCCACGTTTTGATGCTTCTGGTAATTTTGTCGGCTCGTCATATGTGTACGCCACCGCTCGCGACTTTGCACGGTTTGGATATCTGTACTTGACCGATGGAATGTGGAATGGCTCACGACTATTGCCTGAAGGGTGGGTGGATTATTCGCGCACACCAATCGCTCGCGACCCAGACAACGACCTTGATTACGGCGCACATGTGTGGATGTTTCCGAATGACCCTGGCTCTATCGCGGCACTTGGATATGAAGGACAGTTCACGTGGGTGTCACCTAGGCGCAACCTTGTTGTAGTGAGACTTGGTAAGACCAATGCTGAGTATGCGCCCGATTTGAGGGCTGAGTTAACAAAGATTGTTCACGCATTCCCAACACAAGGGTCAGATATCGGCAACGATGGTCACTATGGCTGAGGAAGTACAGCGCCGTTGGCGCGTCAGTAGGGCGCTGCAGTTTGTGGTGCTCGGCGCGATTGTGTACTTCTTTGTGTTGCCGCTTATTCCGGGTTTTCGCGATGCTGTTCGAGATCTGAAGAACGTTGACCCAAATCTTTTGTTCGTTGCAATTGGTTTGCAAGGTTTTTCGTTACTTGCATATTCCATGTTGACCAAAGCTGCCCTTGGAGATCACGGAGCAGGCATCAGTGTTTTGCGGTTGTTCCGAATTCAGCTGAGTACTAAGGCGCTAGGAAACATTGTTCCTGGAGGAAGTGCTGCAAGTACCGCACTCGGATATCGCCTCATCACGATGTGCGGGGTCAAAGGGCCTGATGCTGCGTTTGCTTTGGCAACTGCAGGCGTTGGTTCAGCCGTGGTACTGAACTTCATCTTGTGGTTTGGTTTGATTATTTCAATTCCAACTAGAGGTGTTAACGCTGCGTACGGAACAGCAGCGATTGTCGGAATTCTCTTGATGGCGTTTGCCGGGTTTGTAATCTTTGGCCTCGTTGAAGGTCAAGGACGTTCAGAACGTCTGGTGCGTTCGATTGCCAGACGATTGCGATTCGATGAGCATCATGCAGCATCTGTTCTTGAGCATTTGGGCAACAGAATTGAAGGACTGTTTACAGATCGCGCATTAATGCAACGCGTAGTTGGTTGGGCAACGTTGAACTGGGCGCTTGATGCGTTGTCGTTGTGGGTGTTCCTTAGGGCCTTTGGTGGAACGCTCGGTTTCGATGCTCTTGTCGTTTCGTTCGGAATTGCAAATGTTTTCTCGGTTATCCCAATCACGCCAGGTGGGTTGGGAATCATGGAGAGTATTTACATTCCGACTCTTGTCGGATTCGGCTTGGCTCGTCCGTTAGCCACCGTTGGGGTTCTGTCGTATCGCGTCGCTCAATATTGGTTGCCGATATTTGTTGGTTGGTTGAGTTACTTGTCGTTGCGTGTCGGCCCGTTCTCTATTGACCGCAAACACAAGTTGGGGCCATTGCCACGTGTTGCCACGTCTCAAGCACAGCGTGGGCTCACCACCGTTGATTGGGTTGAGAAATTTGCACCGCGTGACCGCACCGGGCAGTTTCCGATGCCAGTGTTTGACCCAAATGATCTTGAATTCTCAGACGACGATACGGATGGCACGCTGAAACCTGAGTAGCGTTGGAGCCATGACAACACATGAACGCCCCTTTGGTCGCTGCCTTGAAGATTTTGTTCCTGGAGACGTTTTTCGTCACTGGCCAGGCAAGACAATCACTGAATATGACGATCATCTTTTTTGCATGATCACTATGAACCACCACCCATTGCACACCAATGACTGGTTCGCAAAAGAGAGCGTGCAAGGCCGCAACGTTGTTGTAGGAAACCTTGTGTATTCCTTGGTGCTCGGAATGAGTGTTCCAGACATCAGTGGCGCAGCTATTGCAAACCTTGAAGTTGAAACGCTTCAGCACAAGTTCCCAACATTTCATGGCGACACAATTCATGCAGAGACTCGTGTTCTTGAAACAACTGAGAGCAAGTCAAAGAACGATCGAGGCACAGTGTTAGTAGAGACAAAAGGTTTCAACCAAGACGGTAAAGAAGTGTGCTACTTCCGACGCCGCGTCATGGTGTGGAAGCGTGAGTTCGCTCCAAGCCGTCGCCGTCCATACGACGGACAGGACGTGTGGGCCGACTAAGTCGCAATGACCGCATTGCGGCCAGTCTGATTCAGTGGGGCAGCGGATCGCTGCGCGACCTT
>CALPPK020000017.1 GCA_943325435.2 Bifidobacterium breve | reverse complement strand
GTGTTGCCGTTGGTCTTAACTTTTGTTGAGTCGCCAATCAAGGCCCTTGTCGTCATTGGTTTTATTGCGGTGTACCAGCAACTAGAGAATTACTTGTTCGCACCGAAGGTGACAGCACGAACACTGGAATTGCATCCAGCTTTAGCCTTTGGCGGCGCGCTTGTTGGTGGTGCTATTCTTGGACCGGTCGGAGCAATTCTTGCCCTACCTGCAGTCGCAATGGGTCAGGCGCTCGTGTCGTCATGGGGAACACGTCACGAAGTAATCGATGATCCGTTGACCTACCTGCAAGCATCGAAACCACCTCGTGCCAAACGCGGTTCTCGAAAGTCCTCGACAAAGTGACAGGCATTTCGCCTTCACAATTTGTGCCCCTCGCCATTGTCGACCGTAGTGGTGTTGATGAAAGCGCGCATTTTGGGGCAGTGGTGTGTTTAGGCCAAAACGGTGACATTGAGTTCTCACTAGGAGATCCTCATACGCAAATATTTCCGCGATCTTCTACAAAACCAATTCAAGCTTTGGCCATGGTGCGTTCCGGTTTGTCGCTTCCGGCAGAAAAATTAGCCCTGGTGTGTTCTAGCCATAACGGCGAATCAATTCACCAACAGACCGCACTGGCAATACTGGCTGAATTCGGACTTGATGAAACTGCATTAGGCAATACTCATGCCTACCCAATGCACACACAATCTGCTCACGATGCAATTCGTGCAGGCCTTCCAACATCTGCATTGCAGATGGGTTGTAGTGGGAAGCATTCCGGCATGTTGGCCACATGTGTCATCAATGGTTGGTCAATTGAGAATTACCTTGAGCAAGATCATCCTCTACAGCAGGCGATTACCCGCACTGTTGCAGAAGTAACTGGCCAGGATGCATTTGCCATTGGTATTGATGGCTGCGGTGCACCTGCGCATGTTGTGGAACTTGTAGGACTTGCTCGAGCAATGCGCGCGATGTCGACTGGTGCAGCAGGCGAGTCTGGCACTCAGATCTATACGGCGATGTCACAATTTCCATACATGGTTGGTGGCAAGGGTCGTGACGTAACCACAATTGTTTCTGGCATTGATGGTTTGTTTGCGAAAGATGGTGCTGATGCTGTGTATGCAGCTGCATTGCCAGATGGCCGAGCTGTCGCATTGAAAATGTCAGATGGGTTTGGACGCGGTTCACAGACAGTGTTACTTGCAGCCCTGCAAAAACTTGGGGTTGATATCAGCCACGTTGATAACAGCATCGAAGAAACTGTGTACGGGCATGGGAAGCCAGTCGGTTCAGTACGAGCAATCGGGTTTGACTGAACATGGCTATTCCATTTGTCCCCCGCATTGATGATGCACCGTATGCAGAGATCACTCAGGTATCACCACTAATTCAAAGAGTGATTGCAAAAAATCCATCAAAGTTCAGTTATCACGGGACCGGTACATACATTTTGGGCACAAACGATGTTGTTGTGATTGACCCGGGCCCAAAACTAGATAGTCATCGCGATGCATTGCGTGCCGCACTTGACGGCAGAAATGTTGTGGGCATTGTTGTCACCCATTGTCATTCAGATCATTCTCCATTGACTGAATGGCTTCATGGCGAGACTGGTGCCACTCGATATGCCATCGGACCGCATCGCGTGTATGAAGGTTTTATTGAAGAAGATGACCATGATGCATCTGAGGACGACCCTGCCGATGCTGTTGAGTCTGATGAAGAAAAGGAAACAACTGATCTTGCGTTCACGCCTGATGCCGCGGTAACTGATGGTCAGAAGTTTTTGGCCACTAGCGAGTTCTCTCTCACCGCAGTTGCTACTCCTGGTCACACTTCAAATCACTTGTGCGTCTCGATGGATACAGAAGGTGCGTTGTTCACAGGTGACCACGTGATGGGGTGGTCGACCACCATTGTGTCGCCACCCGATGGCGACATGCGCCAGTACATGGATTCGATGCGTAAGGTCATTGCTCGTGATGACCGAATTTTGTGGCCAACACATGGTGGCCCAGTTACAGACCCGCAACCATTTCTTGTTGCATATCATGAACATCGTTTAGAACGTGAACGTCAGATAGTGATGCAAATTGCAAATGGCAATAACACCATTCCGGGAATAGTCAAAGTGTTGTACGCAGCAATCGATAAAAAACTTCATAGGCCAGCACGACGCAGTGTGTGGTCTCATCTACGCAAATTGGTAGATGACGGCGTGGTAGCAACAGACGATGGCGCAGAACCACGACTACTTGGTTCGTACCATCTAGTCGGCTGAGGCTCGATTCTTATTCCGACGTGCCTTGCGGTGACGCATCACAAAGAGCAAGATGCGATCGGTGATGATTGCGAGAGCGACAACAATGAGGGTGTACCACCACAATGGAATATTGTGAGCTTTGTACACGATGAAATTGATATCGATACTCGAGGTATTGGCAGTGACCAATGCTCCGATTATGAACGCACCAATGATTGCGAACACTGTGCCTAAACCTAGGCCTTGGCTCTTTTCTGATTTGGTGTTGTCATCGTCGGTCATGTGAGTTGTCCTTTGTGGTTACTTCACTATGTATTCAACTACAGAATGGTTACTTGACAGCGCCCGCGGGCAATGTCTCGGGGTCGAAGAGTGCAAAGAAATCCTTAGTAGATCCATTGAGGTGACGATTAGGGTCACCCATTCGATTGTCAATAATTTCACCCCACCGGGTTGCCTTACCGAAATCGCTGTACACCGCAAAATATGGCCATTGACCATTGATGTCTAGTTCCATTCCGGTTTTGCATCCGAGCACAAGAAGAGTGTCTGCCAGCATGCCGATGTTTACTTTGCCGACTGCGACGAACATCATCAGACCATCTGTGCGAAGGCAAATGGCTGAGCGAAAGTTGTACACCTTGTTTCCAAAGTCATTGCCCCAATTAACTTTGGGGTAATTGGCGTACACAGATTCCCCGTTGTGAACAAGTGGCGGCAAGTTTTGTCGCAAGGTTGCCCATGAATCTTTGTCAGTAATTGTGTCTCCCCAGACGCCAACTGTGCTGATGCCATCTTTTGAAATTGCAAGCGTGGCGTACCCCTTGCGCAATTTGCGTATGGTCTTTCCTTCGGTGAAGTAACCACCTGGTTCATGTTCAAAACGAAATCCACCATTAAAGCTTGCGATTAATGAACGCAAGGCAGTGCCACGAATCTTTGAACCATTCTTCCAACCTTTGCCGCCAGGTACCTCTGCGCCGTTAAACATGGCAGTACGAACTCTGTTTGGGTCAAAGGTGGCCATGGTTGCAACAACAGAACCGAAACACCACAGAGGTCGTATTGAAGTTGCGTACACCATTGGTTTTGTGCGCACACGCATGACGGCTTGCCATTGTCCCTCGCCAGGTAACGCAGGAAGAAGTTGCGACGCAAGATCTTCGGGTTTTGAAGGAACGGTGGTGGATGTAGTTGTGGTGGAAGTTTCAGGAGTAGTGGTTGTAGTTGTGGTGGTCGTTGTTGTTGACGTAGTTGTCGAGGTGGTTGTCGATGTAACTACCGTGACGGCCGTGTTGTCGATGGGGCACGATGAAGTGGCCGCAGTGGGACGTATTTGTAAGGGTTTGATTTTTTCAGGCACAGATGTAGGTGTAGACGACTCGCCAGGTACTGCGACCACTGTTGTCGAAGTTTCTGTCGGTGCGTCGGTAATTGGTGTGATTGCGAGCGTTAGTGACTCAGCAGGGGCAACAGCCGGTGGATCGTTGTGAAGCCAAGCCTCTAATTGGTCGACAATGGCGCCCAATTTATTTTCACGTGCCCATGATGCGATGTTTTGTTGAAGCGGATCACGGGGATGAGCGCGAACGTATTGAGTCACCGAGACAGCAACAGCTAAGAAGAAAACCGCGACAAGAATGCCGACAACACGGAGAAATAAGCGGCGTGTCATGCGGTAAAGGTTATGCGCAATACCTACGAAGCACTGCCCTTATCTCGCAGATGCCTGCCGATATAGGCAACGACAACCTGCTGAGTTTCGTCATCGAAATATAGGTGGATACGCACCAAGTGAGTTTTGCGACCACGTCGAAGATGAGCTTCGGCACGAACGGAGCGGCCTCGCCAGTCGATTAGGTAGTCCTCTTCGTATTTTTGACGAGCCGTTACTGAAATGGCTGGTACAAAATCAAGACCCATTTGCCGACATGCCAATTTGATACTTGTGCCAGTGATTTCGCCTGACATCCAGGCTCGAGCTACTTCGTTAAGGCGCACTAAGTCTTGTAAGACGCTGGCTGGTTCTGGCCCCTCAAGTCCTTCACCTGATTCAATTGCTCTGTCATGAAAAACCAAGAAAGGGCAATGTAAACGGGCAAGACGTAAAGCTTCTGTCATGGATGGCACAGCACGAACCTGTGCCGTGTTTCCCGCTTGAGTTTCAAGTGACACATTGCGAAGGATCAGCTCGTCAAGCTGACCACCTTTACGTTCCAACTGTGTGCGTTGTTCCGATAGCAAGCGGTCAGCATCTGCAAGCGCTGCTTCAAGTTCATCAACCGATGCCTCAAGTTGTTCAATGTGAAGAGCCTGTTCTTCGTTCTCAGTTTCTTCATCTGGTTGTTCACGAATAGGAAGATCGGCGATTTCGAAGTCTCGCCTAGGGGGAGGCGGTACGCGCGGTGGAGCAACAGAACGTGCAGCAGTGTCTATGACAAGTCGAATGATTCGATGCTGCTCGCGCATTTCGTATGCAGCGGGTAATTCGCGACGACGGGTTATATCTGGTTCGGTGTTTCCTGCCCACTGAACAATGATGCAACCAGGTCCAATAAGTGAGTAGCCGGCTAGTTCAGTGAAGCCTTTGAGCGCAGCGGTATTTGTTATTTGAAATACATGAGCTAAGCCAACAAGTGGTCCGGCTCCAATTGCAACGAGCGGTTGAGTGTGCCGTTCATAATCAATGATTTCAACAATGGCAGGAAGCCGACGACCAGGCGCGAGAATAAATGCTGCAACTTCTTGGCCGCCTAATTCGGTGTCGACCAATGCGGCTGCATCAGTGATGTATCTGTTTGCGTCTTCGGACGGCACTGCACGTAATGCTGAACGAACTAATTGCACAACACGCGGCGGCAACATTGGTGGCGTATACGGCACAACTTTGGCCGTACTGGGAGTTGACACGATTCGCACGTCGAATGTCAGAACATCTTCCAACAACACAACACTGATAGTCAGCGTTTCAACATGTGTACTTCCTGGTGCACTTTCAGTGATGGTGAGACGAAACACTGGATCATCAGATGAATGCCGTGTACGCACTGTTGTGCCAGGACCATAAGAATCAATCGGGTAGTGCGCAACGAGCCAATCATCAACGACATCAATGAGTGCCATGCGCTGTGAATTACCGCAATCACGTGTTGGAAGAGATAGGGCGTACGTCGTAATCATCGACGGCTCGAATTGCTACAAAGAGAACTAGCGGTACGGGGTGAGCGCATCGTGAACGAGCGACAAGAGGGAAGTAACCGTGGCTGCGTCATCAGGATCGAGTGTAAGCAAACGGTCAAAGGCAGAAGACTCGAAGTCAATGGCGGGGTGCAACTGGTAGCGCTGATGGGCCGGAAGTGGGGGTTCCGGGGTCTCGAGTCGGGCAGTTCCGGGGGATTCTCGGTCAATCCAGCATTGGGCGGCCGAGCCAAGGGCCTGCACAGTCCAGCCAGTTTCGAGGTGCACCGACCAGGGTCCAGCGGGTTCTGCCGGAAGGCTGATGGCATCGGGGGCATGGGTAACGGGCACTTGCATTCGCATGATTGGCCCAGAGTGATCGCGATGATTTACCTCAGCAACCACGGTGTCGTGAGCTACTGGCAACACCATTGGGTCGTCTTGCATTCGAGCTGAAGCGTTGTATTGAGTGGGTGTCACAACTTCCCAAACCCATGGGCGACCACCTGTATCAATGACCGGAACGTTCATGCCGACCCATGCAACATCGAGGCCAGGCATAGTGACGCGACGCCACGTAAGAGATTCTGGGTGTTCGGCGAGAGATCGTCTCACTCCATCTACAAACGTATGCACGAATGTTCATGTTGGTGTGAATTGGTCCGAGAATGGTGGATACCCCCACGAATGGGAGACTTGCTGCATGCCAATGTTTGAGTCCGGTGACATCTCAATCAACTATCAGATCTCTGGTGCTGGCCCTCGAGTGTTGTTTTTCAATGGGTCTGGCGCAACATTGCAGTCGACTGAACTTCTCATTCGTTCGCTTTCAAAAGAGTGTGAGGTGCTCGCTCATGACCAACGCGGTCTTGGGCTCACTTCAATACCTGATGGTCCGTACACCATGGCGCAATACGCATCAGACGCGGCAGCGCTACTTGATCATGTTGGTTGGGACACGTGCACAGTTGTCGGAATCAGTTTTGGTGGAATGGTTGCACAAGAGTTTGCAGTGACGTTCCCGACGCGAGTTGAACGATTGGCTTTAATGTGCACCTCAACCGGCGGAGTCGGTGGTTCGTCGTATCCGTTGCATGAGTTAGCTGCACTGTCTGCAGAAGAGCGAACAACAAAAATGGCGACATTAAGTGACACTCGATTTACTCCTGAATGGCTTGCTTCTCACCCTGCAGATGCACAAATGATGAGTATGAGAAATGACCAAGCCGAGAAGTCCGCTGATGTGATTAGAGGAGAGCGCCTACAACTTGCTGCTCGTAAAGGGCATGACGTTGCGAATCGTTTACATGTGATTACCTGTCCGACGTTTGTTACTGCCGGAAAGTTTGATGGAATTGCACCGCCTATTAACTCAGAGGCCATCGTTGAGCGCATTTCTGATGCGACACTGTCGTTGTATGAAGGTGGACACATGTTTCTTGCCCAAGACCCCAGTGCAATTCGCGAAATTCGTACATTTCTCACAACCGGTGTTCGTCCGGGAGATAAGTAGGTCTGTATGGCTATGAATGTTCTCCTGATCACGCTTGATCAATTTCGCGGCGATTGTTTATCAATTGCTGGTCACCCAGTTGTCAAAACACCAAACCTCGATCGCCTGAGTGAACGTGGTGTTCGGTTGTCGCGGCACTACAGCCAGGCATCGCCGTGTGCCCCAGGTCGTGCCTCTCTATATACGGGCATGTATCAAATGAATCATCGAGTTGTTGCTAACGGAACACCTCTTGACGAAGGGTTCGACAACATTGCGCTTGCCGCACGACGCGCGGGGTACACACCGACACTTTTCGGATACACCGATCAGTCGATAGACCCCCGAGTCACAACAGGCGCCGACGACCCTCGTCTGCAAACATACGAAGGAGTGCTGCCTGGCTTCGATTGCGCACTCGACCTGACACGGCAGATGAATCCGTGGAGAGAACTTCTTACTGCTAAGGGATACGACACTTCGCCAGGAATTTTGGAACTACTCGCGACAGAAAATGAACGCCCGGTCGAAGTCAGTGTCAGCAACTTCTTAGCTAACAACTTGATTGATTGGATAGGTTCCCAAAATTCAGCTTGGTTTGCACACGCAAGTTTTATTCGCCCGCATCCTCCGTATTCAGCAGCCGGTGAATATTCAACAATGTATGACCCCGCCTTAGTTGGTGAACCGATTCAGCGAGCAGAAGAAGTGCACCCGTTTCACGAAGTGATGTTGATGCTTGACGGAACAAAGGCACCAACTGATCCTGATGAAATGGCACACATGCGTGCGCAATATTTCGGGATGATTAGCGAGGTTGATTACCAACTTGGTCGGGTCTTTGATGCACTAGTGGAATCTGGCGAATGGGACAACACGGTGATTGTTGTAACTGCTGATCATGCAGAGTTACTAGGAGATCATGGGTTGCGTGAAAAAGTTGGTTACTGGGAAACAAGTCAGCACATCATCGGAATTGTTGCAGACCCACGTCACGCCAGCACTCACGGAACTGTGGTTGACAAGTTCACGGAGAACATAGACATCATGCCAACGCTGTGCGAAGTGATGGATATCGCTATCCCAGCACAATGTGATGGATTGCCATTAACGCACTTTATAAACGGTACGGAAGCACCATGGTGGCGCGACGCAGCTCATTGGGAATACGACTGGCGTTTTGCTCTGATTCCCGCCGATCGATACGTGTGGCCGTGGCGTCGGCGTCTTGAACAACTCAATCTTGCAGTGCGGCGAAGTGACACTCATGCGTACGTTCAATTCGGCGATGGTGATTTTTTGTGTTTCGACTTGGTGGCCGACAGCACGTGGCGCACATTAACTACTGACGCAGAAGTGATCTCTGACAATGCACGGGCGATGTTGACATGGCGAATGGAACACGCGAATAGAAATCTGACTGGTTTTCTTGTTGAAGGTGGCGGAGTTGGCAGGTGGCCAGCAAACGTTGAGTGGCGTACTGAGTCTTAATCAGACCAGCGGTCGTATTTGACCATCTGGCTTAGCGGCGCGCGACGTAACGGGCCATGTTTGCCCATTGGGTAACCGAGCGGAACCATTGCATACACGCCCCATGGCTCTGGAATCTCAAGTAGTTCACGCACTTTCACTTCACTTGCCGAAATAAGAGTGGTGAGAACTCCACCTAAACCTTCAGCGCGAGCAGCAAGCAATAAGTTCTGAACGGCTGGGTACAAAGATGCTCCACCCACAACTGGTGTGCGCCCCAAGTTTCCGTCAGTCACGAATACTTCGCGTGGATCATGAATGAACATGATGACAACGGGAACATCGGCAAGTGATTCGGCAAGTCGCGTGCCGACCGCAAGGCCAGTGCGTGTTGCTTCCACAATGTTCTCTGGCATTCCTTCAACACGTTTCATGTTCATTTCAACGTATTTGGCCCATTCGGCGGCGTAAATCTCGCCGAGTTTTTGTTTCAACGCACGATCACGAACCGCGATGATGCGCCATGGTTGTCTATTGCCGCCACTTGGTGCCCAGATTGCAGCTTGCAACACACGTTCGAGAGTTGCATCATCAACGGGTTTATCGCTGATGCGTCGAATGGATCGAGTGGTGGAAAGAATGGAATACAGATTGTCAGCGTCGCTCATGACTGCAATCTAATCGGTATAAGGACAGTCCTTAGCGTTGTGATGCACTGGCTGGCCACGGTGACATCTCCAACCCAACACCTTTGTATACGCCGTACAGCATCGCGGCATACTCAACCGAAATATGTGCTCGCGCAAGACGCACGAGTTCATCACGAAAGAGAACGCCGTGAGACTCGATACCGACAATGACATGCGCTACTTCATGTAATGCTGTTGCTGCCGAAGTTACTTTCCCACGAAGACAAATTGTGTGTGAATCGATGTCTGCAGATGCCAGTGAAGTACGAGCCGCTCGGCCAACGACGACGTGAGGCGTATCAATGTCTTCTCGGGTACACACATGTTGTAACCATTGTTCAATGTGATGCGAGGAAAAATTGCGGGAACCGAGCTCGTTATCAACAATGTCTTCACAGGCATATG
>CALPPK020000016.1 GCA_943325435.2 Bifidobacterium breve | reverse complement strand
TTCACTTCACGAGCAACTTTTCTGATTGCGGCACTGAGATAGGCGTTGCCTGTGTCGTTGTAGCCCGTTGCAACTACGTATACGTCAATATTGTCTCGGCGGTGACTAACGATTCGGTCAAGAGCACTGAGTTGTGATGAAGGACTGCACCCTTTATCGATTATCTGTTGACAACCCCATGTTTCAAGGATTGCGTTGTATTGGCTGGTCCACAAAGGCTTCATTGATTCGGGTGCCCAGCGAAGGACATTGGCGACTGAATCACCGACAATCACAACATTGCTGGTTTTACGAGCTGCATGTGTTGCTGTTGGCAAACACAATGCAGCGATAACCGAAAAGACAATTACGCCAATTCGGATTCGTGCGGTGGTTGCCATAGTGGCAACTCTATGCCGTGATAGCTGACCAATCATGATGGAGGTTTTGAAGTTGTTCCGGAAGCCGAATGAGGTGACGTTGAGATATGTGCGGCAAGACAGTGCGAACTGCAATTGCGTTATTGAGCGCAGAGGGAACTTGGTGGCTGACTCCAAACATGATGCAGCGTTGCATGGCGCGTGTAAATGGATTATGGCGTCCTTCGGTACACGCCACCCCTATGCAACGCGCGAGTTCATTCATGTCAATGACATAGCCCGTCGGTTCGTGTTCGAGCCCTGTTGCAAGACGACGCAGTAGCCAGGTGGCTGTTGGCCCGAGGACAGGCAGCCAGAACATTTCTACATATGGATCGCCAATTGAAAAGCCGCTCGACTCAATGATTGGGTCGTGCCATGGGCGAACCTCGAGTTGGCCGTTCGTCTGCAGTGTGGATGGTTTCATGATTCCTCGAATTCGTGTTGGTACTTGCCTATGTGTGCGCATCGGGCAGAATAAGGACAGTGAATGACGAACAAATCTCTGCGGCGGACCTCGAGCAGGTGGCGCAATGGCTGAAAGATGCGGAACGAATCGTTGTATTTACCGGGGCTGGTATTTCGACCGATTCAGGCATTCCTGATTTTCGAGGTCCGAATGGGCTGTGGGTGAAAAACCCATTGGCCGAAAAGACTTCCACGTTGAGCTATTACCTAAATGACCCTGAAGTGCGCAAAGTGGCGTGGGAGGGCCGTGTACGAAATTTCAACGGCACTGCGCAACCAAATGACGGTCATCTCGCACTCGTTCACATGCAACGTGTCGGGAAACTGTCTGCAGTGATTACACAGAATGTTGATGGGTTACATCAGGACTCGGGAATTGAGTCGGCCAATGTTGTAGAAGTGCACGGCACAATCAAGTTCGGTCGTTGTTGGGATTGCAAGGACCGCCGACCAATGAAGTACTTCATTGATCGGGTGATTGCTGGTGAAGAAGACCCGCACTGCGAAGGTTGTGGAGGGATTGTGAAGAGCGATGCCATTCTGTTTGAACAGGCCCTGGTACCTGAAGTGATTGACAGGGCATTCGACGAAGCAGGGCGATGTGACGTACTGCTGGCGGTTGGTTCTACATTGGCTGTTGGTCCGGCAAACCAGGTGGTGCCGCGGGCCAAAGCTGCTGGCGCGAAAGTTGTCATTGTGAACGGCGATACGACCCATATGGACGGCTATGCGCACGTGCTGTTGCGTGGCAGCATTAGCCCCATTTTGCAGGCTCTGGTGGCTAGTGCTGGATTCCTGACTTAGTCGGTAGGGTTTTGGGTCATGGCAACCTTTCGTGACCTCTTGGCTAACGCCAAATCCCAAATCGTCGAAATTGATACAGCAGCTGCTGAGGCGCGTATTCAAGCCGGTGATGTCTTTGTCCTTGATGTTCGTGAACCAGATGAATATGACGAAGGTGCGCTTGAAAACGCAGTGCACATTCCTCGTGGGCATCTTGAAGCCCAAATCGAAGGACGCGCGCTAGATCATGATCAGACAATTGTTGTGTATTGCGCAGGGGGAGTGCGTAGTGCATTCGCCGCTCGTACTTTGCAGGAACTTGGGTACAGCGATGTGTTGTCAATGGCCGGTGGTTTCGGCAAATGGAAAGATGAAGGCCGTGCTTGGCGTCAACCAGTCACGCTGACTGCTGATCAACGCAACCGCTACAAACGCCATTTGTTGTTGCCAGAAGTCGGCATTGAAGGCCAAGCAAAACTTTTAGGTGCAAAAGTACTGATGCTTGGCGCAGGCGGTCTCGGATCACCTGCGGCGTTGTACTTGGCAGCAGCAGGAATTGGAACGCTTGGCATTGTTGATATGGACGATGTTGATGCATCGAACTTGCAACGCCAGATTTTGCACAACATGGATCGCATTGGTCAGCGCAAAGTTGATTCAGCGCGTCAGACAATTGAGAAGCTAAATCCAGACGTCACCGTCAAGACCTATGACACGCGTTTGAGTGCAGAAAACATCATGGAAATCATGAGCGAATATGACATCGTGGTTGATGGCGCAGACAATTTCCCCAGCCGCTATCTGTTGAACGATGCCAGCGTGAAGTTGGGAATTCCTGTTGTTCACGGAAGCATCTTTCGCTTTGAAGGAATGGTGTCGGTGTTTCACCCATTGCGTGGGCCGACATATCGCGACATGGTTCCAGAACCACCACCGGCTGAATTCGCACCCTCGTGCGCAGAAGCGGGAGTTCTTGGCGTGTTGCCCGGAATAATTGGATCAATTCAGGCACTCGAAACCATCAAGGTTCTCCTTGACCTTGGCGAGTCGCTGATTGGGCGCATTCTCACAATCGATACCACCGAGATGTCGTTCCATGTGTTCAAGCTTCGTGCTGATCCGCAGAACCAAGTTGTTTGGGAAAATCGCGATCGAATTGAAGTACGAGACCTTGATGGTCTCTGTGCCCCCTGGCTCAGCCACTAGCGTTTACTGAATGACAGCACGCATCGTTATTGTCGGTGCCGGATTTTCCGGTGCTGTTATTGCACGTGAACTAGCAGAAGCAGGCATTGCTACTTGGGTAGTTGATGGACGCTCACACGTAGCAGGAAATGCGCACACGGAACGTCGCGACAATGGCGTCATGGTGCATGTGTATGGGCCGCATATATTTCACACGGCCGACAAACATGTGTGGGACTACATCAACAAGTACGGCGACATGATGCCGTACAACCACCGAGTGAAGGCGACCTCTGGTGGCCATGTGTATTCGCTACCAGTGAACTTGCACACCATTAACCAGTTCTTCAACAGCACCATGTCGCCTGCTGAAGCCGAACAATTCATTGCTGAACGTGCTGATTCCAGTATCGGAACTCCTGTGAGTTTTGAAGATCAGGCCCTGAAATTTGTCGGTAGAGATTTATACGAGGCCTTCTTCAAGGGGTACACCCAGAAGCAATGGGGCGTGTCGCCAACGGAGTTACCAGCTTCAATTTTGGCTCGTTTGCCAGTGAGATTTTCCTACGAGGACAGCTATTTCAATCATCCATATCAGGCGATTCCCCGTGACGGTTACACACCAATAGTGGAAGCAATTCTTGATCATCCGCTTATTGAAGTAACTCTTGGTCGCACCGTTTCTCCGGAAGAGATTGCTGATGCGGAGCACGTGTTTTGGTCGGGTCCCATTGATGAATACTTCTCGGGCCAGTTTGGAAAACTGGGTTATCGCACACTTGATTTTGTGGAGACTGAAGAAATCGGTGATGTTCAGGGATGTCCCGTTATGAACTATTGCGATGTTGATGTTCCGTACACACGCATTACCGAACATAAACATTTCGCACCGTGGGAGACCCACGAGGGCAGCACGATTTACACCGAATACAGTCGCCTTGCGCAAGACGGGGACATCGCGTATTACCCCATTCGTCAAGTGAAGGAAAAAGAGCAGTTGCTGCAGTACATCGAAGCGGCAAACGAGGCCACTGGTGTGACATTTGTCGGCCGTCTCGGCACCTACCGATATCTCGACATGGATGTGACCATCAAAGAGGCCCTCGAGGTGGCAAATCTTTACCTTTCAAATAGGCGGGAAAATCGCCCAATGCCACCGTTCGTGGTCAATCCTCTGTGAAACTAGAGGGGTGACTTCCCACCTCCTCGCCCGAATTCAGATTCCGGCGCCGGGGTTCTCCGAGCCAACTTTGTATGTGCGGCACCAACATGGCGTCATTGGTGAGGCTGGACTATCCCTGTCAAAAGGTGGACGTGCAACATTTGATACCGCATTTGGTGCGTTTGCTTCTGGCCGATGGAGCCGACTGACAAAAATCTCAGACATTGGTGTCTCAATGGACATCTCGGGTCACTGTTTGGTTGAACTTATTGCGTATGCCAACTCATCAGAGACAGTGATTGCCTCATCTGATGAAACCACCACGTTGCAATGCGCCGATATTCGCACGTTGGCCGCTGAATCGTTTTATGTTGCAGTCACAGCGCTTGACGATGGTGTTGTGGTTCGCTCGGGGACATGGACAACGTCGCAGGAGCCGGAACGTGAAGTTCGTCTCGGTGTTTCGATTACTACTTTCAATCGCCAAGAGTATGTTCTGAAGACCATTGAGCGTCTGGTTGAACTTGAATCATCAGAGCCGTCTGTGAATGGACATCTTCATGTTCTTATCGTTGACAATGCGCGCAATCTAGCCCCTCAACTTCCTGCAGGGGCGCCGGTGCACGTAGTGCCAAACCCGAACCTTGGTGGTGCAGGCGGATTTGCACGAGGGCTCATCGCGTTTCGTGAAGAAGGCTGGAGCACCCACGTCGTCTTTATGGACGATGACATCTCGCTAGAGCCTGAATCAATCGTTCGTACCATTTCGCTCTTTTCATATGCCAAAGATCCGGACTTGTGTATTCATGGGGCAATGATGAGTGAGGAATTGCCGTGGATGCAATTCGAAGCCGGATCTGCGTATGAATTCCGTTCTGTGTATCCGTTGCGCGCACTTGGTCGTGGGGTTGACCTACGTAGTCGCTACGAAGCGGTGCATGATCATCTCGAGCCAGAAATTGACTATTCGGCTTGGTGGTTCACGGCATTTCCAATGCACGTTGCGCCACAGAATCCGCTTCCTGTTTTTGTTCGCG
This sequence comes from Bifidobacterium breve, assembly GCA_943325435.2. The sequence goes on along the minus strand of CALPPK020000016.1, from coordinate 4,938 downwards.
GTGACGACGTGGCCTTTGGCCTCATGCATACGGGCAGGCACACAGTGACGCTGAATGGAATTGCTGTATGGCATGCAGACTTTGCACTGAAGAATAACCCGATGTCGTTGTATTACGAAGTGCGTAACTTTGCACTGATTGACACATTGGTGTTTGATAACCACAAGTGGCATCACCTTGCGTGGCGCTTCTTAGGCTTTGGTTTCCGTAATGCGTATTCGCACCGCTATTTAAGTGCCGAATACATGATTCACGGAATGAAAGATTTCCTTGCTGGGCCAACTGAATGGATGAAAATCGACCATTCAGCAAAACACGAAGAAGTACGTCATGTTGCCGAAGAAAAGGCTGCGCCGTTGACCCCAGAACTTCTCAGTCTTGGTTTTACAGCCCCACGCCCAAAGATCATTCGTCTCGGAGGATTCTTGCTGTCTCCGTTAACGGGTGCAGGCCGATGGATTCCGAAACTTCTGCGATCAAACGACATTGGTGTTGCACAAATAGATGTTCGAGCAGTTGGCTTAGCAATCCGCCACGACAAGATTCTGTATCGTCACCCTCGTTTTGATGAAGGCTTTATTTGCGAACGTGACTACAAGCGGTTTATGGCGATTCAACGCGATGTGTTCCGGTACTCGTTGCGCATTGCTCGTACCTACAAGCGATTGAAGCGCGAATATCGCGACAACTACATCACCATGGTGAGTGATGCATCGTGGAACGCTCGCTTTAAGGGCTAGTCAGAGCAGCTGCTGCGGTCAACACCTTCCAGGTGCTCGGCCCAACTCGTCCGTTGATGGGCAACTTGACTCGTTTCTGAAATAGCTTCACATCGTTTGCAAGCGCAGTTGTGTAGACGCCGGTATTTGCAACCTTCTTCTTCAACACTTTTGCTAGTGCTTGTTGCAAGGACGAGACTGCGGGGTGGCGTGATCCGACTTTAAGGACAGCAAGATCAATACGATTCGCAAGCCCTAATGCATCCCATGTTGCTCTGTCTACGATGCCTGAAACTGGGAGAACTGACATAGTTTGAAAAGCTCTGACTGCGCGCTCGGTGCCAGGGCCAAAGGCGCCATCTGTTGCGAGTCGTGATTTGCCGACGAGATTAAGAGCAAGATTCAATTTCTTCTGTACGACGGTCACCATGGCGCCGGAGTTGTTTTTGGCAAGGGGGAGGCCGAGCATCAATGGCGCAACAGCAGCCGTTGTGGGCAGAGTGCCAGCAGGGCGTAAAGCATCAAGTTGCTGGCGTAGGAACAAAGCAAACTCAGCTTGTCCTGTCGTTGATAAGTGGACGAAGCAACACAATGATTTGTTATCAAACCATCTCCATTGATTTGCAGCTGAAGAGGCAGTGTTCCAGTCGAAGATGCTGATCCCGGGGTTCTTGGCCGCGGCTGCAACTAATGCCTCGTTCGACTTTGCATAGTTACGTTTGGTTGAACGCGTTGACATGTTGACGAATATGACTCGTTGCACACCCTTGGAGATGAGTGCTGCCAGCATCTGCTGAACTTCGCCTTCGAATGTGGCTGGGTCATCGTTATATCCCAATTCAACAATCGCGATTGCGGGTGCATCAAGCGTGTTGACAACTCCCACACCATCTGAATTGATTTGTGGTGCCGTGACAGTAAAGAGACAACCAGCGCCTGCCATGCCTCGTCCGGCACATGCTTGAAAGTTCATAGTTGGATACGCGGGAGTGACAATCGCTGCGAATTCAGATGCAATACTTTCGGCAACTGAATCACCAATAAACAAGATTGAACCAACGGAAGGCGACGATGGGTCTGCGGCTGCGACAGGGAACGTTTCGTACCACGGGGAATTCAATTCGAAGTCATTACGGAATTGCCATCCCGTGCGCGTGACTGAACCTGCTGTGCCTGTGATGACGACAGAAGTGGTGTATCCGTTCCAGTCTCCGCCTAGACCGTCATGTGATGTTGTTATCGACGTGAAAACACCAATAGTGGGGAATGTCTTTTGAATATCAGGGGAAGACAAAAGCCGAGACCACGATTGTAATGCTGCGTCAGCTGCGATATCGCCGTTGTCGAGCTGAGCTGGGAATTGTCCACCTGCTGTGCGTCCACCATTTGATGATGTGAATTCGGTTCGCATGATGGTATTGCGTGAGTCTTTGATTACGTATCCCGTGGTGTCGGTAATCGCCGAATCGGTTCGTTTATCTTCGATGACGCTTGCTGTTTTAGAGCCGACTGTTCGCAATGCAGCTCCGCCATACACCTGACAATCTTGCGTATCACAAGTCTTTGCGTATGTGTACCTAGCTTCAGACAGTGAATAACTTCGGGCCGCTACTGATTGCGCACGCAATGCGTTCATGCCGAGTCCGCCAGCAATGTCACCCCAACCGGCTGGAGATTCGCGCGGGACTACTCCGCGCAGATATGCCTCGGCATTAAGAAGGTTTACAGTTCGTCGATTACCCAAAATGTCGACTGTCGCGCGAATGTTTCCTCTGTAGTAGCGAATACGACCATTCTTGAATGTTGTGGACGGTGGTTCACAAACACCGAGCAGGTCTGTTGGTGCGATGGCAGTAGGTAGGGACCCTTGCGATGACACAAAATCGATTGGGCCAGCAATGTTGTCACCAATAAGTGTGAATCCTGGTGGGTTGTCAGTGTCAGCGGCGCACGTAGCAGTGGGGGCTGCATAAATGTCATACACATTGTTGGTCACCATGCGAGCAACGAGTGCACCGTATATGCCTGCAGCGCCGGTCCAGGATGCGGTGACGTTGTCTGAAATCACCGCTGTAGATCGTGCGTCAAGAGTTTGAAGCCGAACACTCATCACACCGCCTGGTAGCGCAGCTGCGTCAGCCTCGGTGAGAGTGGTAAGACTGCGGCCGCTTCCGCCGTAATAGAAATTCAGAATGTCTTGCCACGACGCACCGAGTTTCGTAGCCCAGCCAAGTGAACCGTATTGACTAAGGCCTCGACCATGACCATTGCCGTGACCGCGAATGATGACGCCAACAGGGGGGAGTGGTTCTGCATGAACTGCTGTGTTAGGTGCCGTGGCGAGTAGCGACATTACAAGCGACACGAATACACACAAGATGCCGACGCGGCGAAGAGTTCTTGTCGGAGTTGCCATGAGTTACCACGCTAGGTGGTCTCGACCACTTCATGGTGGCGGTCAGTCTCGTCTCGCTCTTGTACCGCAACGCCTATCAAAACTAAAGCCATTCCCAGTAGGTCGAGAACGCTCGGAGATTGATTAAGAAATGCGAATCCGAAGATTGCTGCACATACGGGAAGTAACGCCAACATGACAGAGAAACGTCGGATGGGAATTCGTCGAAGTGTTGATTGATCAATGCCGTAGCCGATTGCGTTGGAAAGCAGTCCGACAAGAATGCATCCGATCAGTATTTTCCCGCTTGAAAATGCTGCACCCGCATCACCGGCTGCAAATGGCGTGATGACAATGCCTCCGAAAAGTAAACCGAGCGCTAGACCCGACACGCCTCTGTCAGCAAGCGCAACGCGTGAACCCATCACGATGTAGCCGGCCCACATGACTGATGCAGCCAGAATAAACACGAGCCCTAATGGTTCGTTGCCTAGTTCTACGCCGCCTAAGACAACAACACCGACGGCGGCAAATAACAGTGCAACCGTATTGCGCACTGAACGTGTACGAAGCGCAGCAACGGTTATTGGTCCGATGAATTCGATGGTGACGCCTTTGCCAAGGGGAAGACGGTCAATTGCCAAATAAAAGAACAGGTTCATTAACGCAGTCGATGCGCCAAACGCAGCTACCCAATACAGTTCGCGACGAGTCCAGCGTGCGTGTGATCGCCGAAATGAAAAAGCAAGCAGAATTAGCGATGCGCTAAGAACACGTAGCCATGCGACGGTCGCTGGTGAGACCTCATCAAACAAATTAACTGCGATAATCGCGCCCGTGTACTGAGCAATCGCAGACAGTATGAAGAAGAGTTCCGGAGGCGCGGCGTTGAAAATACGATCAGCGCGCAACCCCTCATGTGAGGTCACGAAAGACTGTCGCTAGTTAATCGAAAAGTTCAGGATCTGTGCGGCAAATTTCTTGCCAGAGCGGCTGGAAGTGTGCCCAACCTGTCATGGCGTTGCCAGCCTGTTCACGTGTGTACACAGCCGAATCATGTGGGATGTGCTTTGGCGTACCTGCGGCCATGGCTGCAAGTTGTGCTTGTGCGCAACGCTCGAAGCAAACAAACCAGAACACCGCTTCGTCAACGCTTGCACCCACCGTGAAGTGACCATGGTTTTGGTGAATTGCTGCACGATTGTTTCCGAATGCTTCTGCAAAGTCGCGTCCGGCTGATTCTTCGAATACAACTGCGCCACCATGTTCTGAAATGACGACATTGTTCTCGTAGAACGCACAGGAGTCTTGAGTTAATGCATCAAGTTGGATACCAAGTGAGCTGAATGCTTTTCCGTATACGGAGTGAGCGTGCGCTGCTGCAATGACGTCGGGACGTGCTGTATGTACTGCTGCGTGCAAAACGTATGCTGCGCGGTTCACGGCGTACTTGCCGTACACAACTTCACCATGATGGTTCACCAAGATGAGGTCAGACACTCGCATGTGACGAAACGACAGACCGAGTGGGTTCACCCAAAAGTGATCAGGAAATTCCGGGTCACGAACGGTGATGTGCCCGGCAACGCCTTCCCCGAATCCGAGGCGTCCAAAGATGCGCAACGCGCCCGCAAGTTTTTGCTTGCGACGAAGACGCTCTTCGGCAACGGTGGCGGCAGGAGCGAGTGCTTCTTGGCCAAGAATGGTGACCTGCTTTGGAGTCAACGGAATGCCGTCGATCATGCGGGTTTCTACGGGTGCATCTGGTGTGATGGTCATGGCCTCACAATACGCCACAATGGTGACCATGGGAATAAGCCAGAT
>CALPPK020000015.1 GCA_943325435.2 Bifidobacterium breve | reverse complement strand
TATCCCGCGCTCAGCTGATGCGCTTCGTGGGGCCTTTTCTGGCTATTTCGCTGACAAGGGACACACCGTTGTTCCATCCGCAAGCCTGATTCCACATGACCCCACCTTGTTGTTCACGGTGGCTGGCATGGTGCCGTTCAAACCGTATTTCATGGGAGACGAAGTAGCGCCATACAACCGTGCAGTCACAGTCCAAAAGTGCGTGCGTGCCGGAGGTAAACATAACGACCTCGACGAAGTCGGTCGCACAAAACGCCACCTTGTCTTTTTCGAGATGCTCGGGAACTTCAGTTTTGGTGACTATTTCAAGTCTGACGCCATTCCCTGGTCATGGGAATTAGTAACAGAAGTATTTGGTTTCGACGGCGACCGTTTATGGATCACTGTGCACGAATCAGATGATGAAGCCGAAGCAATGTGGCACGAACAAGTCGGAGTGCCAATGAATCGCATTCAACGTCTTGGCGACAAAGATAATTTCTGGCAAGCAGGGGACACTGGTCCATGTGGTCCCTGCTCTGAGATCCATATCGACCGTGGCGCGGCATTCGGGCCAGATGGTGGCCCTGCTAACGACCCAACTGGTGATCGATTCATGGAGTTCTGGAACCTTGTATTCATGCAGTACAACCAGGCTCCTGATGGTTCCCGCTCGCCACTGCCAAAGCCAAGTATCGATACCGGCGCTGGTTTAGAGCGAATTTTGGCATTGGTACAAGGTGTCGACTCGGTATGGGAGACAGACGTGTTGTTTCCCATCATTGAACAAGCGCAGTCGACAACTGGCGCTCACTACAAGATTGGCGATTACGAAGACCGCAATAGTTTCAGTTTGCGCGTACTAGCTGAACACGCACGTTCGGCTGCGATGCTCATCAACGACGGCGTATTCCCAAGCAATGAAAACCGCGGCTATGTTCTGCGGCGAATCATTCGTCGTGCGGTCCGTCACGCCTACTTACTCGGAACAGAGAAACTAGTGATGCCGTCTCTGGCTAATACGGCAATCGACGTGATGGCTAATGCGTATCCCGATATCGCAAAGAATAAAGACTTTGTCTTGGGTGTTCTCACAAAGGAAGAAGAGCGGTTTCGCCACACATTGAAAACCGGCTTATCAATTCTCGAAGATGACTTGTCTGGAGACAGCAAGAAGTTGTCAGGTGCCTCTGCGTTCTTGTTGCACGATACCTATGGTTTCCCATTGGAATTGACTCAAGAAATTGCCAGTGAACGCGGAGTTGAAGTTGACATTTCTGGTTTTCAGTCTGAGATGAACGAACAAAAGACGCGTGCCAAAAGTGCACGAAAGTCTGGCCGTTCTGATGCTGACCGCGTCGAGGCGTATCGCGAAGTAATGGAAACTCACGGAGTCACCGAATTCGTTGGGTATGTTCACGACTCGTCTGAGTCAACTGTCCTTGCCGTCATTGATGGTGACGAATCGTTAGTCGAAGTCTTCCTTGATCACACCCCGTTTTATGCAGAGAGCGGTGGTCAAGTAGGTGACATCGGCACCATCGTCGGTGACGGTTTCGAGTTGTCCGTCGTTGATGTGAATTTCGCATTGCCTGGACTTCGTCGACATGTATGTCGAGTTGTGTCAGGCGAACCCGCTGAAGGAGTAGCTGTCACTGCTCGAATCGATATTGACGCACGTACGGCTACCCGCAGAAACCACACAGGTACGCACGTACTGCATTGGGCGCTTCGAACAGTATTGGGTGAGCACGTCAAGCAAGCAGGTTCGCTTGTTTCTCCCGATCGTTTGCGTTTCGACTTTAGCCACTATGACGCCGTTACTGCTGAAGAGATCATCAAGATTGAAACGTTGGCAAACGCACAGGTTTTAGCTAATTCACCAGTCACTGCCACGGAGTCTTCTAAAGAAGAGGCCCTAGCTGCTGGTGCGATTGCATTCTTTGGTGATAAGTACGGCGACGTGGTGCGTGTCTTGAATGCGGGCGCATCAACTGAACTTTGTGGAGGAACTCACGTGTCGGCCACTGGCGACATTGGCTTCATCAAAATTATTGGTGAGTCTTCAATTGGCTCGAACTTGCGCCGCATTGAAGCTGTTACGGGCGCAAACGCCGTGTCGTACATGCAGCGTAATGATGCGATTCTGAATGAAATATCGCAGGCTGTTGGCGTTCGTCCTGACGAAGCTGCGGCTGGTGTGTCTCGCAGACTTGATGAATTGAAAGCGGCAAATGATGAGATCAAAGCTCTGCGCGCAAAATTGTCCGTAGGGCGAGCAGTTGAATTAGCTGCAACTGCTGTCGATGGTCTCGTCGTTGCGCGTGTAGATGGGCTGACTGCTGGTGATGTGCGAGACCTTGCGATTGCTATTCGCCAACAACCTGGCATCGTTGCTGTCATTGTTGGTGCCGTCACTGACACTGGTGGCGTGTCCCTGGTAGCAGCTACTACGTCAGCAGTAAAAGGCAATGCATCTGAACTCATAAAGGAAGCCGCGACAGCCGTTGGCGGTGGCGGAGGCGGCAAAGGTGATATCGCGACAGCCGGTGGCAAGAATCCGGCCGCTCTCGACGAAGCGTTACAACTTGCGCGGGACAAGACCCGAGCTGCCATCGGTTCGATTGCATAATTTGTGAGAGTGCTTGGCATCGACCTCGGTTCGAAGCGAATTGGTATCGCAACGTCTGATCGCAGCGGCACTATTGCTACTCCGTACACGGTCTTGAAGAGATGTGGCTCTATGGGCGGCGATCATCGCAACATCGCAAAGATGGTGGTTGAAGAAGAAGCGGAAGCAGTCATTGTTGGGCTTCCACTAAACATGGATGGTTCAGAAGGAAAGGCCGCGCAAGCTGCCCGTGTTGAAGCAGCACGCATGGCTACGGTTGTAGGGGTGCCAGTTCATGTTCATGATGAACGCCTGACAACTGTGGAAGCAGATCGAGTCCTCATGGAACAAAAAATGAATGCCCAGGCTCGCCGCCGCGTTGTCGACAAAGTTGCAGCAGCAGTCATGTTGCAATCGTGGCTAGATACTCAAGCGCATTTGGCTGACTCATGACAGGCGACCCGCTACTACCGAACAACTGGCATGACGACCCGTGGGATCGAGTGTCCGATGTGCCTGAAGAGGCTTTGGAATCAACGCCTCCAGAATTACGACATCTGCGAGGAGTGACTCGCACAGTAGTCATCGTGGTTGCTTCTTGCGTGCTGTTGCTTGGGGCTATGGGTTGGTGGGCGGTTCGAGTTCTGAATCCATCAGGCGCGCCGGGTGTCGCGGTGAACTTTACAGTGAATGAGGGTGACACCATTTCTGCTGTTGCTTCTCGGTTAGAAGAAGCCGGCGTTATTAGTAATGCAACAATCTTTCGTTGGTATGTCTCTACCAAGGGGGCAATTGCTCTTACGCCTGGGTACTACGCGTTGAAGCCAAGAGACAATGCGGGTTCCATAGTTGAAGCTTTGTCAACCCCGCCAGCTCAGACATTCATCTCCGTAACATTTCCTGAAGGAATGACAGTGACTCAGATGGCGCAGAGGCTTTCAGAGAAGATGACCTTCATGAAACCTGAAGACTTTGTGGCAGCTGCAAACAGCCCAGATTCTGCTTCGACATTGAGGCCAAAGAGCGTGAGTTCGCTAGAAGGTTTACTGTTTCCTGATACGTACCAAATTTCAGGAGATGACACGGAGTCTCGAGTGGTTGCTCGTTTGGTATCCATGATGGAGCGAGTTTCTCGTCAGGTTGATCTGGCAGCGGGAGCCAAAGCTAGAGGTTTTAGTCAGTATGAGGTTTTGATTATTGCTTCGTTGATTGAACGTGAGGCAAAAGTTGCTGATGATCGATCAAAGATTGCCCAAGTCATTTACAACCGGTTGGCTAAGAAGATGAAACTGGAGATAGATGCTTCGGTGAAATATGGCCAAGATCCTGCGATGACATGGACTGAGATGAAAGCCACCGACACGCCGTACAACACGTACATCAACGCAGGATTACCACCGACTCCAATTGCAAACCCAGGCAAAGCTTCAATTCAGGCAGCTTTGGCACCTTTTGGTGCGCCTCCGGCTACTGATGCTGCATGCGTTGGATTACCTGCAGGTGTGAAATGTGAATATCTGTATTACGTGTTGGCCAACGAAGCTGGTGGTCACGTTTTTGCAACGACGTACGACCAGCATCTGGCGAATGTTGAGAAATCTAAAACTGCAGGGCTGCTTCCATGAGCACCATTGCTGCTGTTATCGGTTCTCCAATTTCGCATTCTCTTTCGCCAGCCATTCATAATGCAGCCTTTGTAGCGGCACGGCGTGATGGCGAATACGTGGCAGTTGAATGCGGGGCCAGTGACGTTGAATCAACAATGGAGAGCCTTCAGTTGGCTGGACTAGTGGGCCTATCGGTCACGATGCCTCTCAAGGAAGCGGTCATTGATTTTCTGGATTTTGTGTCTCCTGATGCCGACTTCTTGAATGCAGTTAATTGCATTTCGTTTGGCCCCACTGGGTCCATTGGCCATAACACCGACGGTGACGGGTGTTGTGATGCGCTAATCGAGCAGGGGAGTGCGCGTTTACGTGGCGCAACAGTGGTGCTTCTCGGAGCTGGTGGTACTGCTCGTTCGATTGCGCTTGCATTGGTGCGACGTGGAGCGCATGTTGTAGTAGTTAATCGAACACAGTCGAATGCAATGGAACTCGTCAACTCTTTTTCAGGGTTCGGAGACGAAGTGTCTATTTCGGTGGGGGACCAAAGCAGCATTGCGTCTGCATCAATCCTCATCAACGCCACGTCTGTCGGCATGAACACTTCAGATCTGCCGATCGATCCGGTCCATCTACACGGCCAACTCACTGTTCTTGATGCGGTGTACTCGCCGTTAGAAACTTCGCTTCTCATCGCCGCTCGTGAGACCGGTGCCACAGTCGTTGATGGGCTTTGGATGCTTATTCATCAAGCTCGACACCAGCAAAAACTCTGGTTTGGTGAATTCTCAGACGCATCGGCGATGCGATTAGCCGCAGAGCGGGAACTTTCCGCTCGCCGCAAGTAGTCTGAAAACCGTGCTTAGGTACCTCACAGCCGGTGAATCTCATGGTCGCGCCCTCACAGTAATTGTTGAGGGTCTTCCTGCTGGCCTCCCCATTTTGGCCGAACACGTCGAATCTGAATTGGCTCGTCGTCGTCTCGGTTACGGAAGAGGGCCACGTCAGCGCTTCGAAGAAGATCGCGTAACGCTTGTAGGCGGTGTTCGACATGGCCGCACCCTTGGCTCGCCGGTCTCAATCGAGATTCAGAACTCTGAATGGTTCCGCAGTGATAAGTGGCATGCAGAAATGTCTCCAGAGCCTGGTGCTACCGAGTTTCCTCTTACTCAACCTCGCCCTGGTCATGCCGATCTTGTCGGAATGCAAAAGTACGGTTTCACAGACGCACGTGATGTGCTGGAACGCGCAAGTGCTCGTGAGACTGCTGCACGTGTCGCTGCAGGTGCCCTGGCCAAGCAACTGTTGTCGCATCTGGGTGTCGGAGTTCTTAGTCACGTAGTTCGTATGGGAGACGCTGCAGCCCCATCAATTACTTTGCCCACGATGGCTGACCTGGCCGCAATTGATGCCTCTGAAGTGCGTTGTTTTTCAAAAGCGGGCGAAGATGCAATGATCACGGCCATTAAGGCGGCGGCGCGTGAAGGCGATTCGCTTGGCGGAATTGTTGAAGTGATTGCCCACGGAGTCCCTATCGGTTTGGGTAGTCATGTTCATTGGGACCGCAAGATCGATGCATTGTTGGCACAAGCAATCATGAGCATTCAGGCTGTTAAGGGCGTTGAAATTGGTGATGGTTGGGAAGTAGCCGGATTGCGCGGCAGTCAAGCTCACGATCCAATTTCATGGGATGCAACAGAGCATCGGTACGTGCGCGAAAGTCATCGTTCTGGTGGCACCGAAGGCGGAATCACAACGGGTGAACCACTCATCGTTCGCGCCGCCATGAAGCCATTAGCTACTTTGAATCGGCCGACCTTGAAGACCGTTGACACGGTGACAAAAGAAGAAACCGTCAGTTTTAAAGAACGTACTGATGTCACTGCGGTGCCAGCGCTAGGCGTTATTGCCGAGACGATGGTTGCACTTGTACTTGCAGCAGAAGCACAACGAAAGTTCGGCGGAGACTCGCTCTCCGAATTCGTTCGCAACGCAACGTCATTTCGGGCAACACTAGAGTCGTGACCCGTTCAGAACCCTGCATTGTCCTCGTTGGGCTTATGGGAACGGGAAAAACTACGGTGGCCAGATTGCTCGCTGAACATCGCCATGCAGAACTGCTCGACACAGACAAACTGATTGAAAGCCGGGATGGTCGCACTGTTCGAGAGATATTTGCCGAGTCAGGTGAGTCTGTTTTTAGAGAACTCGAAACTGAAGTGTTGCGCGAGTGTCTCTCTAGGCCTGGAAGTCCAGTCATTGCTGGTGCTGGTGGAGTTGTAGTGCGTGAGCAGAACAGGTCAATGCTCGATAAGGCGCGAAATTCGGGTGACGCTGTGGTTGTTTGGCTACACGCTCGACCAGAGGTTCTCGCAGAACGTACCGCTAAAGGTGTTCATCGTCCGCTTCTAGATAATGACCGAATGGGAACGCTGACTCAGATGTCCGAAGATCGCGGTCCGCTCTATGCTTCAGTCGCCGACATAGTGATTGATGTTTCTGATCGAAGTGTTGAATCAGTTGTTGATTTATTGATAAATGCGTTAGGCGAGCAAGAAGAATTTGTAGGAAATGATCATGAGTGATGTAGTTGAAGAAATCGTCAATCTAGGTGATCGTTCGTATTCGGTTGTGGTTGGACACGGGGTTTTGTCTCACGCCAAGAACATGATTCCGACTTCCGCTCGCCGAGTGGCCATTGTTACTCAAGACGGAATTCCAGCCAAGTACATCCCGTCGTTTGCACACCTTGAAGTTTCAACGCACATTATTGGGGCAGGGGAAAGCCACAAAACACTTTCCACTATTGAGCGCTTGTGTCGTGAATTCTCTCAAGCAGGTCTTACTCGTGGAGATGTTGTAGTTGCAGTTGGTGGCGGAATGGTCACTGATGTTGCAGGGTTCGCCGCAGCCTCGTATCACCGAGGTATTCCTGTCGTACATGTTGCGACTTCATTGTTGGCCATGATTGATGCTGCTGTTGGTGGTAAGACTGGCGTCAATATTGCTGAGGGCAAGAACTTGGTAGGTGCATATTGGCAACCACATGGTGTTGTGTGTGAAATGGATGCACTCGACACATTGCCTGAGCGAGAGATGCGTTGTGGGCTTGGTGAGATGGCGAAGTATCACTTCATCGTCCGCGAGGACTTGAGTTCGTTATCCATGGTTGATCGAATCGCTCGTTGTGTGCGAATCAAGGCTGACATCGTGTCGGCAGATGAACGTGAGGGCGGCGTTCGTGCACTTCTCAACTATGGCCACACGTTGGCTCATGCGTTAGAGATTGCAACTGATTTTTCTATCGCTCACGGCGAGGCAGTAGCAATTGGTCTTTTGTACGCGGCGCATCTGGCGCACCGTATGGAGCGTATTGATTCTGCTCGTGTTGATCAGCACTACGAAGTTGTGCACGGTCTGTACGGCTTGCGTCACGCTTTGCCAAATGGGATTACTCCTGATCAACTCATTGTCGATATGGGTCGCGACAAGAAGGCAATCGACTCGATCACATTTGTTCTTGACTCTGCTACTGGTCTTGAAGTGGTGTCGGGTGTAACCGACACCAAGATTCGCGAAGCCCTCACGGATCTCATCACTCGCCTCGGGTAACTATGTATCGCACTGAGCGACTCATGATGCGCGAATGGGCGGAGGCCGATATCGATCCGTTCTCTCGGATGTGTGCAGACCCTCAGGTCATGAGATTTTTCCCATCGGTTATGACTCATGAGGAATGTGTTGGGTTTGTTGAACGACAGATGCAGGGTCATATTGAAAATGGTTTCGGTCTATGGGTACTAGAGATTGAGGGGTCTTTTGCCGGATTCACCGGTTTGGCGCGTGCAGCGTTTGCAACCACTTTTTCTCCATGTGTTGAAGTGGGTTGGCGACTCGCACCCTGGGCATGGGGCAAGGGTTATGCATCGGAGGCCGCGAAGGAATCACTGCGAATCGGATTCGAAGAGCATGCCATCTCAGAGATTTTCTCGTTTACTACTGAAACCAATACACCGAGCGAGGCAGTGATGAAGCGAATAGGTATGAAGCGCCGCGGGGACTTGGATTTCGATCATCCGAATACGCCAGGGTGGTGGGGGCAACGCCACATCGTTTATTCCATCGATCAGGCAACCTGGGCAGAGTACGGTGGCTGATATGTCTTTGTCGTCCATCCTTCTTCTACATGGTCCAAATCTGAATCTTCTCGGTACGCGAGAGCCAGAGGTGTACGGACATGCAACTTTGGCAGACCATGTAGCCACAGTGGTTGCTGCTGCGGCTACACACGGCATTGTTGTTAAGCACCTTCAAACCAATACTGAAGGCGAGATGGTGAACGCTATACACGCGGCAAAGGCGAACGCTGATGGCATCATTGTTAATGCCGGAGCTTTCACTCATTACTCATGGGCAGTACACGATGCCTTGAAGTCGTACCCAGGCAATGTGATTGAAGTGCATTTATCTAATCCCGGTGCACGCGAGCAGTTTCGTCACGTCAGTGTTTTGTCGCCCGTTGTCAACGGAACAATTTCCGGTTTTGGTGGCCTGGGCTATGCCTTAGCTGTTGAGGCGTTGGTGGAATTAGCTGCACAGTAATGAATGTCTCGGGCCGTCTTTCTCGTCTCGTCAACAGTGGAAGTGCAGAGTTTGTTCTCGTACTTCGAGTTGAAGACATCCGATGGCTCACAGGTTTTACTGGTGGTACTGCGCAGCTCGTGGTTCATCGTGGAACTCATGAAGCGTGGCTTTTGGTCGATGGGCGTTACTTTGAACGTGCAGTAGATGAGACTGCGGCCTCGAGTGCGACAGTGAACATTGAGCGAGTTATTCCGGAAGTCTCAACTGATGAAATGATTGCGCGCATTGTTGGGGCTTCTTCGGTGGCGGTTGACCCCACCCATCTGACAGCTCATTTCATGAATGTTCTGCAGAGTCACTGCACGGTTGTCCATGAGCGAACCCAACTAGACGACTTGCGCAGAGTGAAAGACGAAGCTGAGATATCCCTCATTGCGTCTGCTGCACTTATTGCTGATGATGCCTTAGCAATGGTGGTAGCAGATGGTTTGGTTGGCAAGACCGAGAAGCAAATCAGGAATCGTCTCGATCATCTGATGCGCGAAGCCGGTGCAGATGATGTTGCTTTTGAAACGATTGTCGCAACTGGGCCTCTTGGTGCGAGGCCTCACCACGAGCCATCTGATGCAATCGTGGAAGATGGTCACGGAGTCGTCATTGACTTCGGAGCAATGGTGCAGGGGTATAAAAGTGACATGACTCGGACTATTCGCGTCGGGGCTGTATCGGTCGAATATCAGCGCATGTTTGATTTGGTGCTTGAGGCAGAGTCGGCTGGAATTGCAACGGTGAAGGCTGGAGTTCTGGGCGCAGCAGTAGACGCGGCAGCGCGAGCAGTGTTCCTTCGAGAGGGCGTCGACCATGAGTACGTTCATGGAACTGGGCACGGAATAGGCCTGTATATCCACGAACAACCCATCCTTTCGCCCCGTTGCACAGCAGTTCTTGGTGTCAATGAGGTGGTGACAGTGGAGCCTGGGCTCTATCGTGGTGGGGTAGGCGGCGTTCGGATCGAGGATCTGGTCGTTGTCACCGGCGATTCGTGCCGAATTCTTACGCACACCCCCAAGGACCTCACATGCCCGCGATCACCACGAACGATCTGAAAAACGGAATCACACTCCAACTCGACAACGGACTCTTTACCGTTGTTGAATTCCAACATGTGAAGCCCGGAAAAGGCGGAGCCTTTGTTC
>CALPPK020000014.1 GCA_943325435.2 Bifidobacterium breve | reverse complement strand
TCTGCAACAACTTGATCTGCAGGGCTGAGGTCGCCACCGCTTCCGTCAACGTTTCCGCCAAGGTCGTTTACAACAACCTTTGCTCCTTGACTTGCCAGACTGAGCGCATGCTCGCGGCCAATGCCACGACCTGCTCCTGTAACGACTGCAACGCGTCCTTCACACAACTTTGCCACGATGGCCTCCATGATTCACTGGGCACCCGACGGATGCCACGTCTCAATAGTACGAACTCATGTCACTACCCACACAGCCCGACTGCCCCCTAGCCTCTGAACCGTGCCAAGCAAGGTCCTAATTATCGGAGCAGGTCCATCAGGAACTGCGTGTGCCGCCACCCTTCATCGTCTCGGCCATGAAGTGACAGTGGTGGACAAAGCCACGTTCCCCCGTGACAAGTGCTGTGGAGACGGACTCACCACAAACGCATTACGAATTCTTGATCAGCTTGGTTTCGACCCAATTCGTGTGCCTGATTGGCAAGTCACCTCTGACGTTCTCGTGCATTCCCCGTCTGGCAGAACAATTGAACTTGCCTTGCCAGATATCGGTGGAGTCTTTGCCGCAATTGCTCCGCGATCACAATTTGACCATGCGCTTGTGCAACATTGCCGAGACGCAGGCATCACAATTCACGAAGGTCATGCTTTTGTATCGCTCTCTGAAGCAGACACATCGGTGATTGTGAATGTAGAGGGACTTGAACCGTTCACTGTTGACTATGTAGTTGCTGCTGATGGCATGTGGTCACCAGTACGAAAAGCAATGGGGCTTTCAACTGCTGGTTATCTCGGTGAGTGGCATGCATTTCGTCAATACATCGGCAATGTCACGGGTTCAAGCGCTACCCAATTGCACGTGTGGTTTGAAAAAGACTTACTACCTGGATACGCATGGTCATTTCCCTTGCCAGGCAATCGCGCAAATTTTGGATACGGCATTTTGCGCACGTCAGAACGCAGCACAAAATTTATGAACGACACGTGGCGAGATTTGCTCACTCGCCCTCACATTCGTGAAGCACTCGGGCCTGACAATGTGCCAGAAGATCGCCACACTGCATGGCCTATCCCCGCGCGTATCGATTCTGCTGTCCGTTCTTCGGGCCGAGTGCTGTTTATCGGAGACGCGGTATGCGCCACCGACACATTGACGGGTGAAGGAATCGGCCAAGCACTAGAGACAGGAATCGCAGCTGCAGAATCAATTGATGCAGGCACGACACCTCACGAAGTTCGCGCTCACTATTCACGTGCAATCGATAAGACCTTGCTCGCTGACCATCGGATGTCTGTCGTACTTAGTGCAATCTTGGCTCGTCCATTTTTTGCTCGCCTGGTCCTTGCTGTCGTCGACACGAACAACTGGACGCGCTCCAATTTTGCCCGATGGATGTTTGAAGATGAGCCGAGAGCCATTGTTCTGACCCCTCGGCGTTGGCACCGCAAGTTCCTAAGCCGTTCGGGTGCGTACGAATCCTGAAGGCAGAACTACGGTAGGTGGCATGAAGACACGCCTTACCGAAATGCTCAACATTGAACTGCCCATCATGCTTGCGGGCATGGGTGGTGTTTCCTACAGCGATCTTGTCGCAGCAGTGTCTGACGCCGGCGGTATTGGCACATTTGGCGCGGCCACAATGTCAACTGAATTACTGACTTCAGAGATGGCCCGAGTTCGCTCCATGACCAACAAGCCATTCGGTGTTGACCTACTTACTGCAGCCCCTGATTCCATTGAACGCAATATCAAGGCGATCATTGCGGGCGGCGCAAGTATTTATGTTGCTGGTCTTGGCGTACCGCGCGAAATCGTTGACGAGCTACATAGCAACAACATTCTCGTTGGTTCTATGTGCGGAAAAGTACGCCATGCAACTGCTGCAGTTGCAAGCGGATGCGACTTTGTTGTTGCACAAGGAACTGAAGCTGGCGGTCACACAGGCGTAGTGGCCACCATGGCGTTGGTGCCACAAGTTGTTGACGCTGTTGACGGCAAAGTGCCTGTAGTCGCAGCCGGTGGAATTTTTGATGGCCGTGGCCTAGTCGCAGCTCTTGCACTTGGCGCTGAAGGCGTATGGATTGGCACCAAGTTCATCGCCACGAACGAAGCGCACACCGGCCAGGGATACAAAGAAAAGATTCTTGAGTCTCTTGAAGACGACGTCGTGATCAGCAAGGGTTACACCGGCAAGACCTGTCGCGTCATTCGCACCGAATGGACAAACCATTGGGAAAAGAATCCGTCAGAACTTCAAGGCTTTCCCGGACAAGCAATCGCTGCAGCTCAAGCTGGTGTGCAGCAACTTGGATCTAGCCCTGACGTTGTTCTCGACACAAACAAAGCTTTTATGGCTGCAGGTCAAGCAGTCGGTGCAATTCATGAGATTCTTCCTGCTCGCCAGGTCGTTGAGAACATCATGAATGAAACACGACGCACTCTTGAGCGCCTCGCAGCATTTCGATAACTCATAGTGTTTTCTTTACTGCGGCGTAACCGCGATGTACGAATGGTTTTCGGCGCGCAAATAGTGTCATACCTTGGTGACTGGTTCGCGTTCGTTGCACTTGCCGGACTGGTAGAAGACGTCACCGACTCGCGATTCCTTGTATCGCTTGTACTTGTGTCGATGACCATCCCTGGTCTCTTCATGTCACCTATTGCAGGTTCATTTGCGGATCGATTTGATCGTCGCAAAATCCTGATAGTTGTCTCAATTCTTCAAGCATTCGCTGCGTTGTTGCTGCTTCTTCATTCGGCAGCAGGAATTTGGATCACATTTGTTGCTCAATGTCTTATTGCTGCACTTGCCTCATTCGTTGGACCATCAACTAGCGCATCAGTTCCTAACTTGGTAGACAACGATGACGACTTGCGTAAAACCAATGCCCTCTTCGGCAGCACCTGGGGAACAATGCTCGCTGTTGGCGCAGCGTTAGGTGGAGTCTTCGCAGCAGTCTTCGGGCGAAACGCAGCATTCATCGCGAATGCCGTTTCATTTATTGTCGCTGCGTTGCTATTTGCTGGCGTGAGGCGACCTATGCAAAGTGAGCGCACACAAAACTCGAACAAAGGTCGTGTGCGTCCCATTGCCGACATGAAGGAAGCAATCAATGTCGCCAAGAAGGACCCCGTCATTCTTGCCCTCCTTTGTTCAAAAATGACATTTGCCGTTGGAGCAGGAATTGTCAGCCAACTTGCAGTTCTCGCATCGAATGTTTTCAATGTTGGCGACTCGGGCCGCGGATTGTTGATCGGTGTTCGCGGAATCGGTTCCGGACTTGGTCCAATTCTTGGCGCACGAATCGCTGGTCGCGATATGGCAAAGCTTCTGAAAGTGTGCGGGTACGCGGGGCTAGTTTTCGCTGTGTGTTACGTAGGGGCAGCATTAAGTCCGTTCATCGGAATGGCCGCAGTATTTATTGCACTCGCACATCTCAGCGGTGGCGCACAATGGACTCTGTCAACGCTGGGATTACAGATGGAAGCGCCAGATCATGTGCGTGGCCGCGTTATGGCTGGTGACATGGCAATGGTGAACACAATGATTGGCTTCACCAGCATCCTTGCCGGACTCACGTCTCAGTTCATCGGAGTGCGTCCAGCCATCATCATTTTTGCCGCGGCTGCAGCAGTTGCCTCTGTTGTCTACTTGATTGCTACAGCCGGAATTATTCGGCGTCTGCGCAACGAGTCACTGCAGCAATAAGTCTTGCTGGACGAGGGTCGCCGTCAATCGTTGTCATCATTGTGTTCATCACGTACGCAAACCCCAGCTCTCGTGAAGGCTGAGCAAATGCGCATGACCCACCTGCGCCGTTATGACCAAAACTTGTCGGACCAGCAAATGCCGTGCGTTCCGAATGCAACATGAAGCCCATTGCAAAATCAGTGGCGGACACAAGAATTTCATCCATTTCTCCGCGGGGCGTATTGCTTGTAGTCGCCCTCTTGCGAGTCGACTCATTCAGCAAATGCACTCCGTCAATATCTGAGACGAGCGCAGCATAAATACGCGCCAACGATCGAGCATTGGAAATTCCGTTAGCCCCTGGAAGCTGCGATTGGTGAACATCTTCTCTATTGAAGGCTCCCTGACCAAATGCGCCATTCAATGACAACGCGGCAGCTCCTTTTGTCCCAGGTCCACTTGATTCCATCAGTGTTTTTACTTCTTCTGGTGAAAATTTTGGGATGGGGTGAGCCATTAAACGCGCAACGCGGGGCTCGAGTTCAGGTGGCAACCCAACGTGCATTTCTACGCCCAACGGCCCAGCAATTTCTTCACGAACAAAATCACCAAGACTCTTTCCTGTAACGCGGCGAACCAATTCACCAGCAAGCCAACCAAATGTCAATGCGTGATAGCCATGAGTCGAGCCAACCGGGAAAAGCGGTGCCGTATCAGCAAGTCGCCCCGTGATCGTGCTCCAATCAAGTGCTTCTTCTAAGGAAATTTCGCCATCAACCGTGTACAAACCAGCCCGATGCGACAACAGTTGCGCAACAGTGATGTCTGCTTTGCCCTTGGCGGCAAACTCTGGCCAATAGGTAGAAACCTTTTCTTCGTAATTCAACAAACCACGTTCAACACACATCGCTACTGCAATTGAGGTAATCCCCTTTGTTGTAGAAAACACGACTTGAAGCGAATCGTTGTCATACGGAACCAATTGGTCTTTATCGCGCCAACCACCCATGAGGTCAACAACACATTTCCCGCGGTGATACACGGCAACGCCTGCGCCTCGGTCTTCTTTGATGTCAAAACTATGGACAAATGCATCGCGAACAGGTTCCCAACCGGGAGCCACTACGTCAACTGTCAGGATTGACATGATCAGGCGTCGATGATTGCGCGGAGTTTTTCGATTTGGCCAACTGGGTCTGGACCAATTGGGTTCACTGACAACACAGTGACACCTGATTCCTTGTAAGCAGCAACACGCTCTTTGATGAAACCAGTCGAACCAACAAGGTTGGCGTTCATGATCCATTCGCCAGGAATTGCTGCAGCAGCTTCTGCCTTCTTACCTTCAAGGTAGAAGTCCTGAATGTCGACTGCTTCTTTTTCAAAACCGTAATCACGGCAGATGTCGTTATAGAAGTTCTTACCGCGAGCACCCATACCCCCGACATACAGCGCCATGTTCGGACGCGCCATATCGAGAATCTTGGTTTGAGCATCACCAGTGAGTGAGTCATCAATAGCCAACATTCCGCCAGCTGAAATTTCTAGACGCCCACGTGAGGGATCACGCTTTGCAATTCCGGCCTTCAATTGATCGCCCCATACGTTTTGGTAGCGCTCTGGGTAGAACATGATAGGAAGCCATCCGTCAGCCATCTCTGCAGTTGCTTCAACACTTCTGTCTTTCAATGACGCCCACCAGATGGGGATGTCTTTACGCACTGGGTGGTTGATGATTTTAAGAGCCTTACCAAGACCAGTTCCCTGACCTGCAGGAAGCGGAATGTCAACGGTCTTGCCGTGATATTCGAGTGGTGCTTCACGCGCCCACACATTGCGACACACTTCGATGTATTCCTTGATGCGTTGCATTGGCTTTTCGTATGGGACGCCGTGGAAGCCTTCGATTACCTGAGGGCCAGATGCACCGAGACCAAGAATGAATCGGCCTTCGCTGACGTAGTCACATCCTGCAGCAGTCATGGCCATCAAAGCGGCAGTACGTGAGTACACATTGACAATTCCGGTACCGATTTCAACGCGACTTGTTTTTGCGGCAAGGTAACCCACTTGCGAGATGGCATCAAAGCTGTACGCCTCTGCAATCCACACTTGGTCGAGGCCGGCCTTTTCAAGTTCGACGACCCGATCGGCGGCTTGCTTGAAGCCATCTGAATAACTGATTCCCATTGACAATTTCATGGTTTCTCCCTTGAAGACGTTCTGCAACTCTAGAACGACATGAGTCACCCTTGCGAGTTCTGAGAATCTAGGTGCCAAATAGCCGATCTGGTGCGACAATGCAGGCGTGACAATCACACCGAATTCGTTCTATATTTCAACTCGTGATGGCATTTCCCTGCGCATGTTGCAGTGGTCATCTGTTGATGAATCCCCCGGCATTCCCATTCTTCTCATTCATGGTCTTGCTTCAAACGCCCGCCTGTGGGATGGGCCAGCGCGACGTCTCGCCGAACTTGGTCACGCAGTGACGGCCATTGACCTTCGCGGCCACGGCCTCAGTGACAAACCCGACACGGGTTATGACATGGCAAACATTGCAGACGATGTTCTCGATGTAGTCAACGCGCTCAGTGCGCGCCAGCGCAATTGGGTACGACCTCTTGTCCTTGGGCAATCGTGGGGTGGAAACATCGTGGTGGAATATGCACATCGCTACGGTGACACGATTCGTGGCGTCGTTGCCGTTGATGGCGGCACCATTGAATTGTCGGAAGCATTCCCTGAATGGGACCAGTGCAAAGTGACGATGGCACCTCCAGCAATTGCCGGTATGCAATACGACAAGCTTCGTTCATACATTCGCGCCGCTCATCTTGATTGGAGCGAAGAAGCAATTGATGGCCAAATGCACAACATGGAACGCATGTCGGACAACACCATTCGCCCTCATCTCACTTTTGATCGACATATAGATGTTTTACATGGGCTATGGATGCACAAGCCTTCAACATTGTGGGCCGGCATCAACGTTCCAGTCATGTTTACGCCTGCATCCCGTTCGGAAGACCACCACACAAAAATGAAACGCGCACAAATTCAAAAAGCTCTCGACAACCTTGCGCGTGGCCGCGTGGAATGGTTCACACCGGCTGATCATGATTTGCATGCACAATTTCCATTGCAATTTGCCGGCGTAGTCGATGACGCAATTACTTCAGGATTCTTCTCATGACCCTTCCGCGCATCCTTGCCATCATGGGCTCAGGCGAAACAGCCCCCACCATGGTCACTACGCACCGGCGATTGACATCTCTTCTCCCATCACCCGTCAAAGCAGTCGTGCTTGACACGCCGTATGGCTTTCAAGAAAACGCACCAGAACTTGCAACAAAGGCCGTTGAGTATTTCAAAACGTCTGTCAATGTTGACCTTGTCGTTGCCGGACTTGTCCGTTTGCACGACACACATATTGCAGCGGACCCCGTTGCAATCGAAAGAGGGCTTCGCGCACTTTCCGACGCCGATTACATCTTTGCTGGCCCAGGTTCACCAACGTATGCATTGCGGCAATGGGCCGGTTCATCTGTCGCCAGAATCATGATCGACAAACTCAACAACGGCGGAATTGTTACGTTCGCTTCTGCCGCTGCGTTAACACTTGGTAAAGCAACTGTGCCTGTGTACGAGGTGTACAAGGTTGGGCAAGATGTTCAGGCCCTTGAAGGATTAGACATTCTTGCGAGTATCGGCATCAATGCTGCTGTTATTCCTCATTACGACAACACAGAGGGCGCGAATCACGACACGCGTTTCTGTTATCTCGGCGAAGCACGATTGCAAATGTTCGAATCATTGCTAGATGAAGACACGTATGTTCTCGGAGTAGATGAACACACGGGGCTAGTAATTGACCTTGATGCAGCAACAGCCAGTGTTGTGGGAAACAGCAATGTCACCATTCGTTTGCGTACTGAATCATTTGTGTACCCCACCGGTTCAGTCATCCCGTTGTCGCTTCTACAGTCCCCCTCTTCGTTGTTGACATCATCTGGTGAGGTTTCGTCTAGCCATTCCATCGCCCAGTCACCAGTCACACCAAACACAGTCGCACCACAAGCCAACTCACTTGATGCGGTTCTTGATGAATCAATCAAACAGTTTGACCAAGCAATGCAACGACGTGATGCACTTGCGGCCGTAAGAGCAGTTTT
The DNA here is from genome assembly GCA_943325435.2 of Bifidobacterium breve. The sequence continues at coordinate 2,158 of CALPPK020000014.1, read as the reverse complement.
GGAACTTGAGCAGGCAATGCAGGATTGGTCAATTGACACTTTGCAGAGCGATGTACTTGTTCGTTCACGAAGCGCCCTTCGGTCGATGATTAGTCAATTGGGTGACGCCGCCATTGGCGGTGTCCGTGATCCGCGAGAAGTAGTTGCTCCATTTGTTGAAGCAATGCTGTCAGTGCGGGCCACCGTCCGAGCTGAAAAACGTTTTGATTTATCAGATGTCATACGTGATGCGTTTGCATCGTTGAACATCGAAGTGCGCGACACACCAACTGGTGCCGAGTGGTCACTACCTACTGAATAAAATCAGATGTGATGTAGACCAGAGATTCTGGTTCGTCCACGGATTCCGGTGACTGCGTACACCACGATGAACATCAATGTGCCCGAGAGAATAATGGTTGCGCTTGCCGACGTATCAAGGAAGTACGACAGGTACATACCAGTGAATGCTGACGCTCCTCCGATGATTGGCGAGATCCATAACATTCGCGCAAAAGAGTTTGTCAGCATTCGCGCAATGGAAGCAGGAATAACCAAAAGTGCAGAGATAAGAAGAGTTCCGATTACTCGCATAGTCACAAGAATCGTTAGCGACAAGAGCCCCATAAGCAAAGCTTCAATCCATGCAACGCGAACGCCAGAAACTTGCGCAACTTCTGGGTCAAATGTGGCGAAGAGGAATGCGCGATACAACGCAACAACGATGACCACACTGAGAATTGCAACTGCAGACACAGCAACGATGTCAATCGTTTTCACTCCCAATACGCTTCCGAACAGAACTGCTTCGATGCTCTTCTTGGCTTGACCATAACGGTTCAGCAAGGCGAGGCCCAATGCGAACGAGGCCGTTGTAACTACTCCGATCGCTGCGTCCGCGCCAATTAAGCGACGACGCGCAATGCGGCCGATGATCACACCTGATGCAATTCCCCACACCCCTGCACCAACGAAGTAATTGATATTCATTACAGCTGAGGCTGCAGCACCGCCGAAGACTGCATGAGACAATCCATGGCCGATGTAGCTCATGCCACGCAAAACAACAAACACGCCCAGAAAACCGCACAATGCACCAGCGATGGTGGCAACGATGATTCCGTTGTTAAAGAATTGATATCGAAATGGAGTCGTCAGCCCAGCGATTACGTGAATCATGATCTATGCCAACCGAGACATTCGTTCGGCAATATCTGCCCCGACACCATCAACCACGACAGGCATCCCACCATGAACGAGAACTTCCATTGGCGCACCAAAAGTTTTTTCAAGAATCTCAGGTGTCAACACATCAACTGGCGACCCATCTGCAATAACTTCGGAATTCAGACACACCAGTCGTGGTAAATGCGCCGCTAAACCATTCAGGTCATGCGTTGAGAGAATGATGGATACACCCTCATCATGAAGGTCAGCTAGTAAGTGCAGAACCTCATGTCGAGTACGAACATCTACCCCAGACGTTGGCTCATCGAGAACCAGAAGCTCTGGGCGATGAAACAATGCTCGTGCCACAAAAACTCTCTGTTGTTGTCCACCAGACAATTCACGAATGTGCCTGTTCTCTAGACCTCCGAGGCCTAGGCGCTCTAAAACCAACAAGGCGTCGGCGCGTTCATCTTTAGTTACCCGAGGAAAACGACCCGTTGATGATCGTGTCATAACAACTACTTCAAGAACAGTGACAGGAAAATTCCAATCAACAGTCTCAACCTGCGGCACGTACCCCATTCGTAAATGTGGTTTTTTCGTCAAATGCCCCTCAACAGGAGTTATTGATCCGAGCATCGACTTCAGCAAAGTAGTTTTACCCGATCCAGATGGACCAACTATGCCTACGAAGTCGCCCTTACGAATTGTGAGGTCAATGCTCTTGATTGCAAGCGTTGAGTTGTAAGCGCATGACATATGCGCACATTCAACAAGTACTTCACCGATCACTGCGGATAGGTCGCCTTATCTGGAATCTTTGCATCGATGGAAGCAGCCTTCACTGCAGATGCGTCGCCCCCGAGTGCTTCAACAATTGTTATGTAGTTGAACTTCATCAGCCCAGCCCACGAATGCTCCACATCTCCAGGCTCCCCAGGCAAGTCATCGTCGCGCAAGACATCGATGTAACGCACGCCAGTCTCTTTGCCAATTTGTTCCAGAACTG
>CALPPK020000013.1 GCA_943325435.2 Bifidobacterium breve | reverse complement strand
TGATATCAACTCCCTTGAAACGGTTTCTTACCGAGTTCAACAACCGGGCGATCAAGGCATCGCCGTTATTTCGCTGAATCGTGACAGCAAGCGCAATGCGCAGAACAATCAGATGACCTACGAGCTCAATGCGTGTTATGACGCAGCTGCTCGTGATTCCAATGTCAAAGTCATTGTTCTTCGCGCCGAGGGAAAACATTTCTCGGCGGGGCATGATCTGCGCGACAAATCAAACCATCTTGATTTCCCGCAGGTGTTTCCGCAATCAGGATTCACTGGCGAAGGTCAAGAAGGAATGATGGCACATGAAGAAGAGGTGTACTTCAACATGTGTTGGCGTTGGCGCAATATTCCTAAGCCAGTTATTGCAGCTGCTCAAGGCATGACAATTGCTGGTGGACTCATGTTGTTGTGGGTCGCAGACATCATCATTGCTGCAGACGATGCAACATTCTCAGACCCCGTTGTTGCTTTTGGCGTCAATGGAGTTGAGTACTTTGCTCACCCATGGGAATTTGGCGCACGTAAGGCGAAAGAACTTCTATTCACTGGTGACACTTTTACAGCTCAAGAAGCAATGGACGCCGGCATGATCAACAGAGTGGTGCCGGCCGCAGATCTTGACTCTGCAACTATGGCGATGGCGGAAAAGATTGCAACCAAACCTGGCTTTGCTTTAAAGCTTGCCAAAGAATCGGTGAATCAGACACTTGAAGCGCAAGGGCAATACAACGCATTTCGCGCGGCTTTCTCCTTGCAACATCTCGGACATGCCAACAACAAGTTGCGCTTTGGCATGGCGATTGATCCGTCCGGTCTGTAAGTCACAACATGTCGGTCGAGCTCAATCCCGACTCTGTCCACGAACAGTTCACTGCATGGTTGAATGACAACTGGAATCCTGAACTTTCATTGCGTGAGTGGCGCGAGCGTCTCGTTGACTCGGGATGGGCGGTCCCTCATTGGCCAACGCAATGGATGGGCAAAGGACTTCCTGCTTGGAGCGAGCGCACAGTGTCACTTGCGCTGAATGCAATCGGCGCACCCGGCTTACCAACAGGTGTTGGTATGTCGTTAGCCGCTCCCACAATTCTTGAACACGGTTCGCCAGACATGAAGACACGGTTTCTTCGTCCCACGCTAACGGGCGAATTTTCATGGTGTCAGCTATTCAGCGAGCCAGGCGCAGGTTCTGACCTTGCTGGGCTCTCAGCTAAAGCAGTACTTGACGGCGACGAATGGATCATCAATGGCCAAAAGGTGTGGAACACCAGTGCGCATCATGCTGATTACGGCATCTTGCTTGCGCGAACAGATTCATCAGTCTCAAAACACCATGGCATCACATATTTCGTCTTACCCATGAAGCAAGACGGAGTCATGGTGCGTCCATTGGCCCAAATGAACTATCACTCGTCATTCAATGAAGTATTTATGACAGATGCACGACTTCCAAAAGATTTTGTAGTGGGCGATGTGAATGCAGGTTGGACCGTTGCATTAGCGACTCTCGCCCACGAGCGACGCTTCGGCAATATTGTGTCGAGGCCAAAAGTAAATACGGGTGGGCGAGCAGTGCAAGAAGCACTTATCGAATACACCGAGTACATGGAGACCTACAAGTGGTATCCACAACGTGCTGGACGAGTAGATCTTCTCGTTCCTCAACTCACCGAACGCAAACTCGATTCTGATCCAACGCTGCGTCAAGAAGTTGCGCGTATCCTCGCGATGCAAAAGGTCAGTGGGTGGACCGCAGATCGTGCACGAGCAGCACGCGAATTGGGTAAGCCTCCGGGCGCTGAAGGTTCCGTTGGAAAATTGGCAATGAGCACTATTGCGCGCCTCGCATCTCTTGCACACGGACACATTGCCGGTGCAGACGGAATGTTGATGGGTCCTGATTCACCTGCTGACGGCATGGTGGCAGAAGTACTTGTGTCTGTCCCGGGTCAATCAATTGCAGGCGGCACTGATGAGATTCAGCACAACATTCTGGGTGAACGTGTGCTTGGACTGCCTCGCGAACCTCAATAAAGACCCCGCACAGTGGCCCCCGTTCCCAAACGGTTGCATGCTCGGTAGAGTTTTATCGCTACTTGGCCCCATCGTCTAGTGGCCTAGGACACCACCCTCTCAAGGTGGCGGCACGGGTTCGAATCCCGTTGGGGCTGCCAATTGATGTATTAGTTTTTTACAAGTGCAAAAAACTAAAACCCTTCAGATCCTGTTCAATCGTTTTCGCTTGGTGATGCTGGCGCTTCCGGCTGTGGCAGTGGTGCTTGTGCTTCGGTACATCTTGCGTGAGGTATTTGACATCGGGGAAGTCGCCACCTTCAGCGAGGTTGGGTCCGTCATTACCGGTGTCACGTTGATCCTTGGTTTCATGCTCGGTGGAGTTCTCTCCGATTACAAGGAATCAGAAAAATTGCCTGCGTCTGTCGCGGTTGCCCTTTCCGGATTTCGTTCCACAGCACATTCGGGCTTGTTGGCAAAAGATCTTGACGTATCAATGATTAATACGCGAATTTCGAAAGTAGCAACAGCGATTGGAGGGTGGTTTGTCGGAGCGAATACAGAAGAATACATGTGGAATTCACTGTCAGATTTTCCGGCGCTAATTGTTGATCTCGAAAAAGCAGGAATGGCGTCACATTATGTTGGGCGTTTGATGGTGCTCAATGGTGAGATAAATGCAACCTTGAACAGAGTTGCAGTAGTTCGTAATACGTCTTTCGTTCAATCTGGATATGTATTGATGTCGATTTTGGTTCTGGTGTTGCAAGGGTCTCTTGCAATTGTCAGTTTTCCATCATCGATCATGTCGTGGATTGCGCCTTCAGTTCTGAGCCTTGCCTACGCCTACTTGTGGCTACTGGTGCGCGATCTAGACAATCCATTTGGCCACGGCGAGAATGACGGCAAGGGCAGCGGTGCCGACGTTGATATCACGCCATTGTTGCACACTGTGCGAGCATTGAATTCATAATTGCGTAAATCGCTAGTCGGCTATTGATCCCCGTTACGCTAAAGGAATGAAAAGGTTTCAAGCAACGTGGTTGCTGTTTCCTGTAGTCGTGGCAAGCGCGGCGGTCTGGAGCGCGCCTGCTGACGCTGCAATGCGAACTGCCCCCAAAGGTATGAACGGGGTGTTGCGCAAACTTGCGTCGAATGATGGAAGGTTTGAAGCAGCAGGTAATTCTGTATGGGCCATCAACACTGGTTCAAGTCTCACGCCCGTTGATGCTTCTGTAGTTGTAGACAAGGTCAGCGGATCAGTTCTTGAGTTTCCAACTGCATTAGGGAAGGAAGTTTCAGCCACTTCAATGTCAAGCGCAGTTGAAGTGAGACAACCTGTAAAAACCACCGGAATTTTGGCGTCTCGGACAGTAACTGTGATTCCGTTGCAGTGGCCAGGTGCAACATGGAAAACGTCAGACCGCACGATGGCGAACGCAATTGTGAGCAAACTAACACCATGGTGGCGTGCGCAGTCGGCGAACCAAGAGGTGTTAAACGTTCGCTTTACATCTGTTCTTGATGTGTCATCTGTTAATGGAGTTGGTCAGTGTGACTTCTATGCAATGTCTGACGTGGCTGTCGCATTAGCGAAAGAAAAAGGTCTGTACGACACCTCGAACCATCTGATGATGACTTTTTCCGGTGATAACCAGGACTGTAGTTTTGGCGGACTTGGCGAAGTAGGCGGAAAACTAACCTGGACCTACACGTCTCCTAACTATGAGGGAATTTGGGCTCACGAGTTGGGGCACAACATGGGATTCCCTCATGCCAATGCGTGTAATGCCGGAGTCACATTGACGTACCTGAAGGCCTGCGAAGAAGTCGAGTACGGAGATGTCACCGGCACCATGGGAATGGGCGGGCCGTCTGGCTTTTATGCGCCGACATTTCTTGCGAGCATCGGTTGGTTGCCGGAGGCTAATCGGGCGGTCTGGGCTGGAACATCCGAAACGTATTCATTGAATCGTCCTGACCGTACAGACCTCGGGGTGACAGCAATAAACATTCCAGGCCTAGACGGAACATTGGGTGACAATTCATACTGGGTGCAATACAACCCAAACGCTCTCACGTATGTGACTGACCCCAATCGAGCAGAGCACGGAGGATTAGTAATCACGTTTGAACCTTCGAAAGAATTCGCAGAACATCGCATCAGTCTTGGGGGAGTTCTTGGTTCACCTACTAGTACCAGTTATCTCTGTGACCTGACGCCACCGACCACATCATTGACTGGAATTGATTACGCGACAGATCCGCGTTTGTTGCCGCTTCGATCATGGACCGACCCCCGTAATCGATTCAAAATCACCTTGGCATCAGTAGATGGAACGGTGGCTTCAGTACAGATTGAGCCGTTGACTAATTCAGCTGTCACTGCACCTGCGACCGTTTTGGCAACCCCAGACCCTTCGGGTGCAACGAGCCTCACGGTCTCTTGGGAAATTGCTGCAGATGCTTTTGGGTCAAATGAACCATCAACATGGAATGTGGACTTCAGTGAAGATGCCACAAAGAGTTGCATCGCGCTGGTTTGGGAATTGTCATGCACCGTTTCAGATATCAGTAGAACGGTGACATATACGCCCGGAGTTGTAGGTGCTAATGGAGTTTCACGATCAACCAGAGTTGCATCAACTGCAGAGCTGCTAGGAAATTCTCCACCTGTGTTCTTTGCAACGTTCACAAACACTTCTGATGAAATCGTGGCCAAGATTCATGTGGATACAGGTGGGTCACCGCTCATTGGCAACCCGACTGTGGAAATTGAAGGTAGTCAATCGTGCACTATTGCACCTGAAGGTGACTCGACGTGCTCATTCTTTGGGTTGCAACGCAAAACAGCGCATACCTTGATTGTTAAGGGTACAAATTCAATTGGAACTCGTGAAACAAGGTTTACGTCTAGGACGCTTGCAGGAACACCTGAGAATCCAACGATTACGGGAAAATTTGTGGGCTCTGATTTGGTTGCCACAGTTATTGCAGATGCTGCAGACCAAAACAACGTTGATCTTTTTGAGTTGTATTGCATTGCTCAAAAAGGATCAAAGAGTGTCTACGGATTCGGCGAAGGGACATCGCCTAACAAAAAGACCTTTAGATTGCCAAAGATTAAGGGCAAAGCGAGTTACTGCTATGGCCGTGTGATGTCGACCGGCACTGTAAAGATTTATTCAAGTGGATACGGACTTTTGCGCATAGCAGCTAATGGGAAAATCACTTCCGGCAGACTTGTTATCACGCCGACTATTTCATCCAATGTTGCTGGTGTCGTCAATGTGAAATGGAAAGCGACAGATTCACTTGGGAAAGTGCAGTCTGTTGCAGTGAACCCTTCAACTGGTTCATGCAAGAAAACGTCATCAACTAGTTGTGTAATCAAAGGACTAACTAGTGGATCAGTTGTGAGTGTTGTGTTGTCCGGTCGAGGTACGTCTGGTTCCGAAGTTATTAGATCAAATATCGTAGTGAAATGAGAAATATGTCAAAGAGAATAATCGTTATTGCGGGGTTATGTATTTCCCTCGCGGCATGTTCGGGTAAGAGCACTGCGCCGACGACCACTACAACGACCAGTACGACAACATCTACAACGACAACAACAACTACAACCACCACCACAATTCCAGTAGCACCAGAGATTTCTACTCCCACAGAGACAGTTCCCGTGATTAAACCTGAAGGACGCAAAACAACTGGTCCTTGCGTGGGTGCGGGCGAAGTTGATTACTGCGTCTGGGGTACTCGTCCGGTTGACAAGACAATTACAAACAGCCGAAGAGTTGAATTTGTCTCAATGGTTGAACAAGGATTCACGTCAATGTCGGACTCAATGGAAACTGTTCAGATGGAGTTTGAAAGTCGCGTAATCGGAAAATTCATTGCGGCAACGGAAGCGACGGACCCCAATACGATTTGCATGCAGATTTCGATTGCGTCAAGCCAAGGTCTTCCCCTGTCGACAATGGCGTATACAGACAAAGATGGAACTGGAGTTCGTCAACGAATCACTATGCCTGTCGTAAACGCACTCATCCCTGGCGCGAAACACACTCTTAAAATTCAGAAAGGGCCGGCATGTACCGCACATGATCTTTCTGTGATGGTCGCGATGTCATCTGATTACAAGTATCCGTCAAAATACGGAACATTGAAGATTGATGGCCGCAAGTCAAATGGCTCCTTGTGGGCATTGATTGACTGATCTTTAGATCTGTCGGGTGTCAGACTGGAATCTATGTTCTCTGGTCTCTTGTCTATCCCTCAAGCGGTGCTTCTGGGAATAGTCGAAGGAATCACAGAATTCTTGCCCGTCTCATCTACGGGGCATCTACTGGTGGTGGGTGAGCTCATCGGATTCGGATCTGGATCATCTAGCGCGGCAGACACATATTCAATTGCGATCCAATTCGGAGCGATTCTTGCTGTTCTGCTTTTGTATCGCCATCGTGTCTGGTCAGCTGCGCGAGGTCTTGTCGGTGCTGATGCAGATGGTCGAGCGTTTCTGGTTCGATTGATCGTCGCGTTCTTGCCGGCGGCATTCATAGGCGTAGTTGCTGGGGATGCAATGAAGAGCGCATTATTCGGCCCGGTGCCAGTAACTATTGCGTGGCTAGTCGGAGGAGTGGTTCTTCTCGTATGGAAACCATCAGTGGGGTCAGTAGAGCTTCATGAAATGCCGATACGGGCCGCCGTCATTATCGGATGCGCACAAAGTCTGGCTTTATGGCCAGGAGTAAGCCGAAGCCTTGTCACGCTTATTGCAGCTCTTGCCGTGGGCTTATCGATGTCGGCTGCAATTGAGTTCAGTTTTTTGCTTGGGCTCGTCACATTGTCATCTGCAACTGCGCTCGATTTAACAAAACACGGAAATGAATTGGTGGATCAGTTTGGGTTACTTGCCCCTGCGATTGGCCTTGTCTGTGCGTTTCTTACTGCTGTTATTGCAGTGAAGTGGATGGTTGGGTACTTAGAGTCACATTCTCTTCGTATTTTTGGTTGGTACCGCCTCGCGATAGGTGCCGTCTCCGTTGTTCTTCTTGCCGCAAATGTCTTGTAGGTAATGGCAGGGCGCCTACCATGGGCGAATGGCACGCATCGTATTTATAGGCGCTGGAAGCACAGTATTTGCGCGCAATCTCATGGGCGACATTCTCAGTTTTCCTGAACTGTCGTCGAGCACCATTGTCTTGCACGACATCAATGAGGAACGACTTCGTACTTCTGAGATTGTTGGACACAAGATTGTTGAGACTCTCGGTGTAACTGCGAAAATTGAAGCAACAACTGATCGAAGGATTGCGTTAGCTGGTGCAGATTATGTCATCACCATGTTTCAAGTCGGTGGGTATAAGCCATCAACTGTGATTGATTTTGAGATTCCTAAGAAGTTCGGACTTGAACAGACCATCGCTGACACTCTGGGAATTGGTGGAATCATGCGTGGTCTTCGAACCATTCCCGTGATCCTTGATATTTGTCGCGATATGGAAGAACTATGCCCTGATGCTCTCTTGCTGAACTATGTGAATCCGATGAGCATGTTGTGTTGGGCAATTTCTCGTTCATCTACCATCAAGACAATCGGTTTGTGCCACAGTGTGCAACACACTGCGCATCAGTTGGCTGAAGATTTGGAGATAGATGCTGACTCGATTGAGTATCGGTGCGCCGGAATTAACCACATGGCTTTCTATTTGAATTTTGAGCAGCGACAAGGAAATGAACTAGTTGATCTGTATCCGCGTATTGCAGAGCGGGCATCTGTCTTTCCTATGCCAACTCGTGGGGACGTAGAGCGTAGTGATGGTGGTTTCGAAGGGCTTTCAGATGCGGTGCGATATGAAATGTTCAAGCGCCTTGGGTATTTCGTCACTGAATCGAGTGAACATTTCAGCGAGTATGTGCCGTGGTTTATCAAGAGTGGCCGTTCTGACTTGTTAGACAAGTTTGGAATTCCACTTGATGAATACCCACGCAGATGTGAACGCCAAATTGAAGGTTGGGAAACGTTGCGAACCCGGTTAGAGAATCCGGAAGCACGTGTGCGTGTTGTGCAAAGTATGGAATACGGAAGCGGCATTATTCACAGTATGGAAACAGGCCAATCTCGAGTTGTCTATGGCAATGTGCCCAATCGGGGCATTATCAGCAACCTTCCAGATGATTGTTGTGTTGAAGTTCCATGCGTTGTTGACTCTTCCGGTATTTCTCCAACTCATATTGGGGCATTACCGCCGCATCTTGCAGCACTGATGCAAACCAATATCAATGTTCAGTCATTAACGGTGGAAGCTGCGTTAACTGGAAAACGTGAGCATGTGTATCACGCAGCAATGTTTGATCCGCATACTGCAGCGGAACTTGATTTAGACCAAATTTGGGCACTTGTTGACGAATTGCTTGCAGCCCACCGAGGAATGGTTCCCGAAGCTCTCTTTTCGTAAGTCTTATACGAAGGGCATTATTTCTTCGGCGACGATGTCTAAGTGATCAAGATCAGTCAGGTCAAGAAACTGTAAATACATACGTTGCGCACCTGCAGTATTCCATTGCTGTAGCCGCTCTATTGCTTCAGCTGGTGTACCGCATAACCCGTTGAGTCGAAGTTCTTCAACTTCGCGGCCAAGTGCAGCTGCTCTGCGTGCAATATCTGCATCATTCTTTCCGATGCATGCAACCAATGCGGAGGAATACACCAAGGTCTGCGGGTCACGTCCGATAGACGTACATGCAGCGCGAACTCGTTCACACTGTTCAGAGAATCGTTCGATGCCAGAAAAAGGAATGTTGAATTCCGCTGCATAACGCGCGGCCAACATGGGTGTGCGCTTTGGTCCGCCGCCGCCAACGATGATTGGTGGGGGAGACTGCACTGGCTTTGGCAGGGCTGGCGAATCTTTGATTGCGTAGTGCTTACCTGAGTAATTGAATTGCTCGCCGTTAGGGGTATTCCATAATCCCGTGATGACTGCCAGTTGCTCGGTCAAAATGTCGAATCGCTCGCCAAGTGGTGCGAATGGAATGCCGTATGACGAATGTTCAATGCCGTACCAACCTGCCCCAAGTCCAAGTTCGACTCGACCGTTCGACATATCGTCAACATTTGCAACGCTGATTGCTAAGACGCCTGGATTACGAAACGTTGCAGAGTTCACTAATGTGCCGAGACGAATAGTCGATGTCTCGCGTGCGATGCCGGCAAGTGTTATCCATGCATCAGATGGACCGGGAAGGCCCGAGAAATGATCGCCCATCACTTGGTAGTGGTCACTACGAAAGAATGCATCGAAGCCGAGGCGTTCAGCGCGTTGTGCGACTGCGAGAAGTTGGGCGTAGCTAGCGCCTTGTTGTGGTTCGGTAAAGATGCGTAGTTTCACGCACTCAATCTATTACCCAATGACTGTGGTGGTTGTAGTTGGGTATGCAGTTGTGCTGGTGGAAACAACGGTTGTGGTCGTTGTGGTGGAAGTAGTACTTGATGCGGCCCGACCGTAGTGGGCATCTAGTGCTTTCTTTATGTGGCGAGCCAACTGCAATCCGCCAAACCGATTCATATGCACTGAATCACCAGAAAACCAGTGCTTGTTTTTACGGGAAATCTTGTCCCAGTCGAGCAATTCCATTTGCAACCTTTTTTGCTCTTTTCGAACAATGTCATTGAACATTCTGTTCTTGATCTCAACATTGCCGCCTTGGCGGTATGTAAGCCAGATAAGCGTCGCGCCTTGCGATTTCACTTCACGAGCAACTTTTCTGATTGCGGCACTGAGATAGGCGTTGCCTGTGTCGTTGTAGCCCGTTGCAACTACGTATACGTCAATATTGTCTCGGCGGTGACTAATGATTCGGTCAAGAGCACTGAGTTGTGATGAAGGACTGCACCCTTTATCGATTATCTGTTGACAACCCCATGTTTCAAGGATTGCGTTGTATTGGCTGGTCCACAAAGGTTTCATTGATTCGGGTGCCCAGCGAAGGACATTGGCGACTGAATCACCGACAATCACAACATTGCTGGTTTTACGAGCTGCATGTGTTGC